>NZ_JAKRFQ010000154.1 GCF_022347985.1 Photobacterium sp. OFAV2-7 | reverse complement strand
CCACCACCATTGTCACCGCCACCTGTAGTGATATCGCCGATTGGCAGGGTGGGTTGTTCGAACTTAAAGGCATAGTCTTTACCGTTTATATTCACGCTATAGTTAGCCGGTCCGGAAATCGGCAGGTAGTACACCATGTCCAGCTCGTACGTACCGCCTGCAGGTAGGCTCTTCCATGCTGGCAGGCTGAAGGCCACGCGGTGCATTACGCCGTCCAAACCACCAATGTTATTGGCTCGGCTATGGCCGGAGGCTATTACTTTCAGGCCGCCGCCAGACTGGTCTTTTGCGTTATCAGGGGCTGAAACTGGAATATCGAACTGGAACTCGGTACCTCCCGGTATTTCCTTCCCGGTATTGTTGGTGAAGGTTAACTTCGGATTGATAGGATAGTTTTGATCGCCAACTTTAAAGCCGCCCACTGCAACTGTGATATCAAGAGCTTCAGTTGGAATTGCGCCGGTGGCAATCTTATTGCCATACGGAGTCGCAGACTTAAACTTATCGTAGATAGCCTTAGTCATGGTGTTACCCATATGGTACTCACCATTGCCGGTCTTACAGGCATTTTCCGTAGCATCTACAGTAGTACGGTTACCGTTGGTATCAAGGACATAACAGTTATAGTCACCGGCGAGTTCCCAGAACATGATACCGCCGATTTCTTTGTTCATTACGTAATCGGCTTTAGCATTAATGGACTGCTCATCTTCTGTCGACAAGAACACTTTCTTCTCTGGGTTCCACAGCCATGGGGCGACTGCAACAGAATCATAATGACGGGTATAGTTACCGGTTAACGGGTGGGTTGCCGGAGTGAGTCCGTAAGCGGCAGTATATGAACCATAGACCCCCTGAGCAAGGTTCATAGCGTGCCACATAGGGTTAGAGCCCGCTCCCATTTCATTACCTGCGGCGCCCTTGTCATGCCACAAGTTATCAATGCCCATTGCGCCATTACCGCAATTATTCTTCTGTCCTTCACCGGTACCCGGCAGGCATTCTGCCTGATTTGGTAGCGGAGCTAGTCCCCATAGCCCGTTCTCGCCACCATTAACTCCTTGCCAGCCACGGGTATAGTAAGGCACACCTATGTTGATGCGACCTGCTGGCATTGAACCGCGGAAGTAGTGGTAGGCCCAGTCGGTATTGAGGTAACCAATTCCGCCGTACTGCGCCGTGTTATACACGTCCCACATTGCCAGCTCCGAGTCTTTACCGGTATCAAAGAGCGCTGCGTTGTGGCCGACATGTTCATTCCATGCGCCATGCAAGTCGTAGGACATGATGTTTACGTAGTCGAGGTATTTAGTGACATCAAACGTCTCCATGCCACGAAGCAGGTAACCTGAAGACGGTGCGGCAATGGTCAGCATGTAATGGATCCCATCTTTTGCTGAGGCCTGATCAAGTTTTTGGCGAAGAACTTTCATCAACTCCTGGTATGATGCCCACAGGTATTGACGGCGTGGTTCCATAAACGCTTTGTCATCCGGGTTACCGGCACCAGCCATTGATGTTGGGTATTCATAATCGATATCAAGGCCGTCAAACTTGTACTTGCGCATCATATCGACGGCAGAGTCAGCAAATTTCTGGATGCCAGCATGGTTGATGCTGCCATCGGCATTGGTGGTCATGGTATAGAAGCCACCGTCGGCAACACGTTTACCGTCGGCACCAAAGTGACCGCCGGTTTCAGCCCAGCCGCCAATAGAGATCAATGTCTTGACGCCATGCTTGGCTTTCGCTGTGGCCAGGGCGCCAAAGTGGCCTTTGAAGCCAAGCGCAGGATCTATTTCAACACCGTTCCACTCCATGCCGACTGCCGGGTTGGCAGGATCATTGATATTACCGATGTTAACCTTGCCGTCAGAACCAATACTGACAAAGGCATAGTTAATGTGTGTCAGCTGCTCCCAGGGAATATCTTTGACCAAGTAGGAAGTTTGAGGATCACCACCGGCACGCCAGCTGGTAAAGTAGCCGATAACACGTCGTGGGTGATCGGCACCCATTAGTTCACGGCCCTGATCATCATAGATCGTACAGTATGGCACGTTAATGCCTTCGGTCTGGTAGAGGCCGTCAGGACGACAGTCCTTGACTGTTGCGCCGCCGTTGACTACAAGCTGGACTGTTGCAGAGTCTGAGGTTGCACCCAAGTTATCTGTTGCGCGGGCATGAATGTTAAGCGTACCAGCCTGAGCCGGGGTATAGGCCAGGGTGAATGGGGCGGTAGCTGAAGTACCGACTAGCGCACCGTTGACGAAAAAGTCGACTTTGTCGACAGTACCATCTGGATCGTTGGCCTGAGATGTCAATGTGACGGCGGTGCCAAGGCTGACAGAGGTGGTGGAGAGGGTCAGGTCGACAGTCGGAGCAGTATTGCCAGTGTTGCCTTCTTGTACTGTAACAGCCTTCGCGGATTCTGAAACGCCGCCCTGATTGTCAAATGCTTTGGCTTTAATGGTATGAGTGCCGGCTACTGCGGTCCAGTTTGCAGTGTAAGGAGCACTGGTGACCGTTGCTAGGAGAGTTTGACCGACATAGAACTCAACTTTGCTGATTGTGCCGTCTGAGTCTGCGGCATTGGCCGATACCGAAACGGTGTCACCCGCTGTGAGGTTGGCAGAGCCTGACGGTGATGTTAGTGATACTGTTGGTAAGACGTTCTCGCCGACTGCACGACAGTTATCGACGAAGCTCCACTCTCCGGTATTGGCTGTTGGGTTATTGCCTTGGGTCCACCAGTTGGCTTTGTAAACTTTATTCGCCTCTTGCACCTGAGCTCCTCCGCTATAAGCAACGGCGCTATCCCAATGTTTTACGGTGCTGCAATCCATTGCGGCGTGGGCGTTGAAAGCGAGTAGGCATGAAACGGTGAGAGCACTTAACCTGAAGGTATGCTTTAACACCTTTCCGTGTTTCAAATGAGTCATTTTTTCATCCTTAAGTCTTTGTTCTATTATCGGTAAAGTTAAATTTTCGGCGTGTTTATGCTTTAGTTTCGCCGTGAAATAACTATAGAAAAATAACCAAATAAGGAATCTATTATTGTTGTCTTTTACATGTTAACTCGCAAAAAACTGTTGATAATATGTAATAAGCTCACCCTTGTTTCGTGTCATGAAACAATTATTTTGTAGGATGATTAATTGTCCGTAAATTGCAGATGAAGTTACAGGCTAGATAATTACGATATTATCTAACCTATAAATTTCGTGAAGCTAATTGTCATGTAAGTGTTGCAATTTGTTGCATATAAATCAACTCAGGAGTTTGGTTGGATTACTGTGCGTTTGTATAAAAGTGATGGTATTCTTTCTGAGTAAGTTAACGATGGAGTATTTGCTCTAGGTACGAGTCCGTATTAGAGAGTAATAGAAATTAATGGAATTCTCTGCGGTTAGACAGCCGATATATAACGCAAGAAAAATCAAGGTTGCATATCAAATTAGTTTTATCAATAGGGAGCAGCTGAGTAATAAATGTATTCCTGCGGCAGTCTTCCAGGATAGGTCCGATCCCCGTAACCTCAATGAGCTTCTTGAGCGAGCGGGAATAGGTAGCTATTCAGATAATAAAACGATGGTCATTACCTTTGATCGAGAGACGTTGAAGGGGATTATTGACTATTTTTTCTCTTCGAGAAGCTTGGTGCTGGAGCTTTCTCCTGATGAGGTTTTTGATGCAGAGCTTCTTAAACTAATTAGAACCGCAAGGAAGAGCCAATATCATATCGTACTGAACGAGAAGGCTCTGCTAAGTGGAAATGAAAAGTTTCTTAAATATGCCAGTCACATAAAAGTAAATGCAGTAGGGAAAAACCAGGAAATAATACAGCTGTTGGTAAGTAAGGCACAAAAGCACGGCGTTCGAATAATTATCGAGAATATAGCCTCTGATGAGGAATTTAATCAATACCGTACTTTAAGTGTGGACTTCTTTAAGGGCAGTGTGTTTTCGAAGCAAGATTTATTTGAGGTTAGAAACAATAAACTGCAGGAAGGGTCATTGCTGAATGTATTTCAGCATGTGATGACCGAAGATTATTGTTACCGGGAATTAACCGACATCCTTGCCTCTGATTCCAAGTTGACGCATAAGTTAATTTCATTATTAAATTCAGTCATGTATGGACGAGAAGGTAATATTTACTCAATCAAGCAGGCTATCTGTTTTATTGGTGAAAATAAAATGCGTAAGTTTATTTCGTTACTGACGGCACAAGAGCTTACGGATACTCGCCCTGAAGATATCTATAATAAGGCAACCAGTCGAGCACGCTTTTGTGAATTGCTGGCTATTAAGATGGGCCGGAGAAGGGCCGTAGTCGATAGGGCTTTTTTAAGTGGTTTGTTTTCAAACCTGCCGGATATCCTTGGCCTGGATATGGAAGAGGCCTTGGATATGCTCAAAATTCATGATGATATCAAAATGGCACTGACAGGTAACGGCGGTGAGTTGCAGCAATTAGTCGATATGGTTATTGCTTACGAATCTGCTGATTGGGAAAAATTGGCCAAGCTGACGGAGGGAAGCAGCGTTTCATTTGATTTGGTCCCTCGGCTTTATAGGCAAATGCTCAGGGAAATGAAGAGTGACGCATATTTGCTTAATTAAGGAATAAGCCGATGAAGAAAAGGCTCAGATCAGCTGAGCCTTTTTTGATCGAGTAAGATGCCAGAGCGGTTCGGTTATGACTGGTTGATCCGTGCTTTAAAGCGCTCTCGAGTTGCTTCGTCAGCTTGGGAATACCAGTAATTCAGCATACTTTCTGCAACGTTTTGGCCTTGTTGTGTGGCTTCAGCTGTTGGCTGGGTGCTGCCAGGTGCCGGAAGGATGGCTGGAAGTGTGGTTGTTGCAATAGCCGATCTAAGTGCAGCAGGCTTATCCGTTAGGTTGTATTGTGCAATTTCCTTTTCAAAATTACGGCCGAATTGCAGGCCGTGCTTAATCAGCTTATCTTGTTGAATCTCAACAGAGTTGCCTTGCTCATCCGTCAAAGTTATCGAAGGGCTACGGTTGAACCTCTGAGCGTCTTGTTCTGTGCGTAGTTTTGGTAGCTTAAGCTGATAGCTAGCGTCCTGACCGGAGAATTTCATGATGACGACATCAGATTTAAACATCTGGTGCTCGCCGTTTTCACGGTAGCTATCTTGATAGCGGAAGGCTATTTGGTTTTCACCGTTTTCGAGTGAAAGTGGATCGTTGCCAGATGTTTCAACGCCGTTAACTAAAACGAGTTCGGCGCTGTAGGGAAGTTCTAGTGTGACATTGGCGAGAGCAGAGAAACTTAGCCCATAAGCAGCTAAGGCCAGAATGGCAGTACGAAATTTCATGTCAGTTCCTTGATGGTTCTATTATCACAGCAGTTTGGCGCTGATGGCCTGAATATAACCTGAATGCTGTAGCGTATAGCACAGAGATTAATGTATAACTGATAGAAATTTAAATAGGAAGTTGAAAAGTAAATGGATATCACGCTTCTTGAGATTGCCTTGCTGCTGTCTACAGGTTTTTTAGCCGGGATAATCAATACACTGGCGGGCGGTGGTTCGAACCTGACACTGCCCGCATTGATGGTGATGGGAATGCCGGCAGAGGTTGCTAACGCCACGAACCGAGTCGGTGTAGCCATACAAGGGCTGACTGCGGTGGTTGGGTTCCGTAAACATAATAAACTCGATACATCGGATACGGGTCCCATTATGGTCCCGACTATCATCGGAGGGCTGTTAGGAGCGGCTGCAGCGGCTTACGCACCGTCTGGCTGGATAAAACCCTTGTTGCTTGGCACAATGCTGGCGATGGCATTTATTATTCTCGTCAAGCCGTCAATTGTTGCACCGGAGCCGGGAACGCTAAGTCGAAAAGTCATGGAAACACCAAGCTCATGGTGGGGGCTGGGCCTTGCTGGTTTTTACGGGGGCTTTGTACAGGCGGGAGTTGGCTTTGTTCTGCTGGCTGCCTTGGCAGGTACGTTGCGTTACGACTTGGTCCGTGCCAATGCCCTGAAAATGCTTTGTACCTTGGTATTTACAGTTGTGGCGTTAGGGCTATTTATCGTTGAAGACCTGGTTATGTGGGGACCGGGATTAATTTTGGCATTCGGAACCATGTTCGGGGCAAACTTGGCGGTCAAGATGGCCATCAAAGCCAAGCCAGAAACCTTAAAGTGGTTTCTATTTATTATGACGCTCTGCGGCTGTATTGCTGCTACCTTGAGTGATTAAAAAGCCAGACCATTATAGTTGGTCTGGCTTAATTGCTAGGCTGTTATTTTTGCGTACGGCTATTTAACGTAGCACGCAAAGCCTTTCAGGTAGAAGCCTTCCGGATAGGCGCTGTCCAGTGGATGGTCGGCTGCCTGGCTGAAGCGCTCAATAAACTGAACCTCGCGTTTGGCGTCCAGTGCCGCATCGGCGATGATCTTCTGGAACAAATTATTGTCCATCAGGCCAGAGCATGAGTAAGTCAGCAGGGTGCCGCCTGGCTTGAGGATTTGCATTGCCAGCATATTGATATCTTTGTAGCCGCGGCATGCGCCAACCAGCTGAGATTTCGATTCTGCAAATTTCGGCGGATCCATGATAACAACATCGAATTCTTCATCGCGATCACGGTAGTCACGCAGTAATTTGAACACGTCAGCATTAACAAACTCTGCATTCTCAACAGGAAGCTCGTTCATTTCTGCATTTAGGCGAGCGGTATCCAGTGCAGGCTGCGAGACATCAACGTTGACTACTTTGCTTGCACCACCCTTAAGGGCGTACAAGCCGAACCCGCCAGTGTAACAGAAGCAGTTTAGTACGCGTTTGCCGTCAACGTATTTGACCGCGCCCTGGCGGCTATCGCGTTGATCGAGGTAAAACCCGGTCTTATGACCACCGACAATATCGACGTTGATTTTGACGCCGTTTTCCTCGATGGTAACAAACTTTGGCGGCTCCTCACCCGAGAGTACACCTGTGCGCTGTTTCAGTCCTTCTTTCTTGCGTACCGAGACATCTGAACGCTCATAGACACTGCATTCCGGGTAGCAGATATTCAGCGCCTCAACCAGCGCTTGTTTCTGTGCTTCGGCACCGGCGCTTAATAGCTGGCACACCAAGAAGTCTTGATATCGGTCGATTGTGATTCCCGGCATACCGTCAGACTCAGCAGCAATAAGGCGGTAGCCAGTCAGGCCGTCTCGCTGAGCCAGTATATCGCGCAGACCTTGTGCGCTATTTAGGCGGTTAACGAAGAAGTTTACATCGACCGCTTCGTTTTTATTGAATGTCCATACCCGAACACGGATCTGAGATTGTGGAGAATAAGCGCCACGTGCTAGCCACTCGCCTTTATGGTCGAAGATTTCGACGGTTTCCCCAAGTGAAGGTTTACCTTCAATACGTTGAATACCGCGAGAAAAGACCCAAGGATGACGACGGCGAAGTGACTTTTCGCGGCCTTTAACCAGATAAATTGAAGCTGTCATGACATGCCCAGTAAGGAGTTCGGAATGGTCGCGTATTATGTTGTTCGCAAGGCGGAAAAGCAAATTTATCTTGTGGCCGGGATGGGAACGAATTTTATCTCTCTTTGC
>NZ_JAKRFQ010000153.1 GCF_022347985.1 Photobacterium sp. OFAV2-7 | reverse complement strand
CGCTGCTGCTGGGTATTCTGGCACTGATGGCGTTCGCCCTGATGGTGATGTACAGCGCCAGTGGTCAGAGCCTGCCGATGATGGAACGCCAGGCGGTACGCATGTGCCTGTCTCTGGGCGTGATGTTTATCCTCGCCCAGATTGCCCCGCGCCACTATGAAGCCTGGGCTCCCTACCTGTTCGGCGTCGGGTTGCTGTTGCTGCTCGGTGTCCTGTTCTTTGGCGAGGCGTCTAAAGGGGCGCAGCGCTGGCTGAACTTCGGCTTCGTCCGCTTCCAGCCCTCGGAGCTGATCAAGCTGGCGGTGCCGCTGATGGTCGCGCGGTTTATCGGTAACCAGCCGCTGCCGCCAAGTTTTCGTAATATCGTCATAGCCCTTGTCATGATATTCGTTCCGACCGTGCTGATCGCCAAACAGCCCGATCTGGGAACATCGATTCTGATTGCCGCCTCCGGGGTATTCGTCCTGTTCCTGTCCGGGATCAGTTGGCGGATCATCGGTGCTGCAGGAGTACTGCTCGGTGCCTTTATCCCTGTGTTATGGCTGTTCCTGATGCGCGACTACCAGCGTACCCGGGTTCTGACCCTGTTCAACCCGGAATCCGATCCGCTCGGTGCTGGCTACCACATCATCCAGTCAAAAATAGCCATCGGCTCGGGCGGCATGACCGGCAAGGGGGGGATGCAGGGAACCCAGTCCCAGCTGGAATTTCTGCCTGAACGTCATACCGACTTTATCTTCGCGGTTATTGCCGAGGAATGGGGTCTGATCGGGGTGATCTGCCTGCTCGCAATCTATCTGTTCATTATTGGCCGGGGACTGATGCTAGCCAGCCGTGCCCAGACAGCATTTGGCCGCATGATGGCCGGCAGTATCGTACTGAGCTTTTTTGTCTATATTTTTGTTAACATCGGCATGGTCAGCGGACTATTGCCGGTGGTAGGGGTTCCCCTGCCTCTGGTCAGCTATGGCGGAACCTCCATGGTTACCCTGATGGCGGGCTTCGGGATCCTGATGTCGATTCACACCCACAGAAAAATGTTGTCTAAGGCGACCTAAATGCGCGCGTATCCAATTATATTATTACTCCTACTGGCAGGCTGTAGCTCGGCACCGAGCAATGAGCGCTACGATATTGCCGATGATATCGCTCCTGAGTCGTCGCCGACTCTGGATCATATCGAAGATGCCCAGCCACGCTATGAAGCCAGGAGTCTTGCAGGCAACAAGGACTACACGCTACGTGGCCAGGACTACCAAATCGTTGATACCAGTACACCGTTTAGCGAAGAAGGCTATGCCTCGTGGTATGGCAAGAAGTTCCATGGCCATAAAACCTCGAACGGCGAGATTTATGACATGTACTCGATGACAGCGGCGCACAAGACCCTGCCCCTGCCGAGCTATGTCAGGGTCACCAATACCGATAACGGCAAAACGGCGATTGTCCGGGTCAATGACCGCGGTCCTTTTCATGAAGGGCGAATCATCGATTTGAGTATGGCGGCGGCAGTGAAACTCGATGTCGTCAAGCACGGTACCGCCCCGGTGAAGATTGAGCTGATCCAGATCCCCAAACCGGAATTTACCGACGAATGGCAAAGTGCCAACCCGCACTTTTATTTCGTCCAGCTAGCTGCCGTCACCGACGAGACCAAAGCCAAGCAGATGGCCACACAGCTAGAACAGGATTTTGCTACCCAGGTCGACCTGAAGAAAGCCGACTCGGCAGAAGTCTATCGCCTACGCCTCGGTCCCTATCTGGATCGTGACGAGGCCGTGCTTCAGCGAGACAAGGCCAAAACCACCCAGTTCCCGCAGGCCTTTATCATAACTTCGCAACGCGAACTGGAACAAAAATAACAATCTCGACTCTATCTACAACGGTCTTACACCAAATTAATGTCAGAGAACAGTAAGAATGCCAAACTTGCTGCCTTCGTAGGCGGCAAAACTGGTTCTAAGTTTTCAATCTGATATAGTGTGTAAAGTTTTTTTGCAATCGACAAATTAAGTTACAACTATCATGAAGAAATCTGCTGCACTTATTCGTTCTGTAGCTGTATCGGCGACTCTGCTAGCTTCAGCTTCTGTCGCAGCTGCACCAGCTGTAGTACCTGAAGCCCCTCAGATTGCGGCTAAGGGCTATGTCCTGATGGACTACAATTCCGGCAAAATTCTGGCCGGAAACAAAGAAAATGTTCAGATCCCACCTGCTAGCCTGACCAAAATGATGACCAGCTACGTCATCGGCCAAGAAGTCAATCGAGGCAACATCTCGATGGACGATACCGTAGTGATCAGCAAGAATGCATGGGCCAAAAACTTTCCAGGCTCGTCAAAAATGTTTATCGAAGTGGGCAGCGAAGTCAAAGTTGCCGACCTCAACCGCGGTATCATTATCCAGTCGGGCAATGATGCCTGTGTGGCAATGGCTGAGCATGTTGCAGGCTCTGAAGAGTCGTTTGTCGATCTAATGAATGCCTGGGCCAAAACGCTGGGTATGGATAACACCAATTTTGCCAATGTTCACGGCCTGGACAACCCGAGACTGCTCACAACGCCATACGATATGGCGCTGCTGGCTCAGGGCCTGATCCGTGATGTACCGGAAGAGTTTGCGATCTATAAAGAAAAATCATTCTCTTACAACGGCATTACCCAATACAACCGCAACAGCCTGTTGTGGGATAAGAGCCTCAATGTCGACGGTCTTAAAACCGGCCACACTAACAATGCCGGTTACAGCCTGGTCAGTACTGCGACCGAAGGCAAAATGCGCCTGATTTCAGTCGTCATGGGCACCAAGAGCCCGAATGCCCGTAAAGCCGAAAGCAAGAAGCTGCTGAACTACGGTTTCCGTTTCTTCGAGACGGTTTCACCGCACAAAGCCAACGAAACCTTTGTCACCGAGAAGGTTTGGATGGGCGATACAGATGAGGTGTCTCTGGGGGTTGACCAGGATACTTTCGTTACCCTGCCTCGCGGCCAGACCAAAGATCTGAAGGCAAGCTTCGTACTGGAAAAAGAGCTGAAAGCCCCTATTTCCAAAGGTGACGTTGTCGGCAAACTTTACTACCGCGTCGGCGAAGAAGATATTGCCGAGTACCCGCTGCTGGCGTTAAATGATGTTAACGAAGGTGGTCTGTTCAGTCGCCTAATTGATTATATTATGTTGCTATTCAAAGGCTGGCTGAGCTAATCCAGCTTACTGAAAAGCAATAGAAAGAGGCAACGGATGTTGCCTCTTTTTGTATCTGTCGCCCACCACCGCCACAGTCAGATGCTTGTTTTATAGCGGTTGAGCCATTAATATGCTCTGCTAAAACACAGTAATACCGAATGCAAAACCCTGGAGTTCAGAATGCAACAGCAAGAACAACCAAAACTAAAAGACCTACTCGAGTTTCCTTGTAAGTTTTCCTACAAGGTAATGGGTTACAACAAACCTGAACTACCGGATCTGGTTGTTGAAGTCATTCAGCGCCATGCACCAGGTGACTATACCCCGACGGTAAAACCAAGCGGCAAGGGTACCTACAGTGCCGTTTCAATTTCGATCACCGCAACATCGATCGAGCAGGTTGAGACGCTTTATAAAGAGCTGGGCGAGATTGATATTGTCCGTGTGGTACTGTAATACCGCAGAAAGTCCCTACAATTTGGTGGCTGTATAACTGTCCGCCAAGTTTTATAATGCACCCATGTGGTGTCATTAACCCAGGTGTAACCTGGTGACAATATGGGTGTTAAATTGCAAAAAACTATTATTATTCGGAACCTTGGTCGCCGAGACTACGAAGCAACTTGGCAGGCCATGCACGAATTCACAGATCAACGCGGTTCGGAGACAACGGACGAAGTCTGGCTGGTTGAACACAATCCGGTATTCACCCAGGGTCAGGCGGGAAAAGCCGAGCACTTGCTCGATACAGGCGATATCCCAGTCGTCCAAAGCGATCGTGGCGGCCAGGTAACCTATCACGGTCCGGGTCAGCAGGTTGCTTATATTCTGATTGATCTGCGACGTATTAAACTTGGCGTGCGCGACCTCGTCACTCACATCGAGAATACGGTAATAAACACTCTTTCCCGTTTTGGGGTTGAGTCCAATGCCCGCCCGGATGCTCCTGGTGTGTATGTCGACGGCAAGAAGATATGCTCACTTGGACTTCGTATCAGGCGTGGTTGCTCTTTTCATGGTCTGGCACTCAATATCAACATGGACCTGGCGCCATTTTTACGCATTAACCCGTGCGGCTATCAGGGGATGGAAATGACCCAGCTAGCAACAATGAATGGCCCATCTGAACTGGCAGAAGTTCAGCCTGTACTTATAGAAGAGCTAGTCAAACTGCTCGATTACCAGAGCGTTGAGTGGAAAACGGAAAGCAATTCATATGAGCAAACCAATTAAGATCGAACAAGGTGTCAAATACCGTGATGCCGACAAAATGGCGCTGATCCCTGTCCGTAGTGTGACAGAGGAAGCACCGAAAGAAGTGCTGCGCAAGCCGGAGTGGATGAAAATCAAGCTTCCGTCTGACAGCCAGCGTATTCAGGACATCAAGTCGGCGATGCGCAAGAACAACCTTCACTCTGTGTGTGAAGAAGCCTCTTGCCCGAACCTGGCGGAATGTTTTAACCACGGTACCGCAACCTTTATGATTCTGGGTGCAATCTGTACCCGTCGTTGCCCATTCTGCGACGTTGCACACGGCCGTCCGCTACCGCCTAATGCAGAAGAGCCAACCCAGCTGGCACAGACAATTGCTGATATGAAGCTGCGTTATGTTGTTGTCACCTCGGTTGACCGTGATGATCTGCGTGACGGTGGTGCCCAGCACTTTGCTGACTGTACCCGTGAAATCCGTGCCAAGAGCCCGGAGATTAAGATTGAAACACTGGTACCGGACTTCCGTGGCCGCATGGATCGCGCTCTGGATATCCTGCGCGATAATCCGCCTGATGTTTTCAACCACAACCTTGAAACGGCTCCTCGCCTGTACCGTAAGGCTCGACCGGGTGCCAACTACCAGTGGTCATTGGATCTACTGAAAAAATTCAAGGAAATGCACCCGGACGTTCCGACCAAGTCGGGCCTGATGATGGGACTGGGTGAAACCAAAGAAGAAATTGTCGAGGTGCTGAAAGATCTGCGCGCCCATGGTGTGACCATGCTAACGCTGGGTCAGTATCTGGCCCCTAGCCGCCATCACCTGCCTGTTGAGCGCTATGTGCCGCCTTCAGAGTTTGACGAGCTGAAAGAAATTGCCCTGGAGCTGGGCTTTACCCATGCAGCCTGTGGCCCGTTTGTTCGCTCTTCATATCATGCAGATATGCAAGCGAAAGGTGAAGAAGTGAAATAATCACTTCAAGCGCCGAAGCCTTCAAGCAATGGTTGCTTCGAGGAACACCTACAAAAAAACCGCTGCGGCATTGCCGAAGCGGTTTTTTTATCTTTTATCGTTGTCAAACAGCAGGCTAGCTGTTGTTGGCACGATCAATCGCGGCAGCGAAGACCGGAGCCAGGCTCTTCAGGGCTTCCTCTGTAACAGGTTTACCGTCGCTATCTGTCACATTCACAGATGTCCGGTTACCCAAATCACCTAGCTGGAGGTTGTAGGAACGGTCATCGAGCTGAATCGGCTTGGTTCCAAGCTCAGTCCAGAATGCATCATCCGGGGAACGGAACTTCACTTCCACCACACCCTGGGAACGGTTACGCCCCTCAACAGTAAAGCCAAGTTGTCCCAATAGGTCGGGCAGACGCTCCCAGAACACATTATATGGTGCGCGGGCAATAATGACCGGCAGACCGCTGCGGTCCTGACCCATTGAGATAGGGATCTGCTTGACCAGCTCCTGTGCACGCAATCTAGCCAACTCACGCTCCTGCTGATCATAACGTGCCGTAACCAGGTTGGTCATCAAAATGCTATAGCGTTCTTTGTTAATCGCTGACACTGGTTTCTCAACACCACCTTCACGCCAGTCAACCAAAGTGATCTTGTAGCTATTGCTTGCTGAACCGGAGGATTTCTCAATCCGGTATCGGCTGCCAACCGGGTTTTCCTCGTCCTCGTTGACCCAGTTCACCCAGTCTGTTTCCATCACATTGGCCGACTGGCTAAGTAGCTGGATATTCCGCTCGGCGATCAAGCGCTGTGTCAGCGTCCATACCTTGGTCAGCTCTTCAGGCTTTGCCAACAGCAGTGTGACACCGTCTGCATCCTTGACGGTGCGCGCACCGGGGATCAACGCAAGTACCTGTTGAGGCGGACGGATATCAACCGCGGGGCCTAGCTCGCCGGGAAAGCTCTGAACCGGAATCGCATAATCATTCACCTGGGATGCCTGAGCTCCACTCGGCAACGCCCACGATTCCAGCGGCTTTGTCTCAAGATAGGTAAAATCTTGATTTGCCTGGCGACGACGTTCTGCTCCACCGGAGCATCCCGCCAATGTGGCAACCATTACAGCAGTTACCGCCAGCCTGTATTTATAATTCATTAAGCTTCTGCGCTCCTACGCTCTAGCAAATTACGGCAGCACTTTGGCGTCCTTAAGCGCCTCAGTGACAGCAGGTTGTGCTGATTCGCTCAACTCAGTAAGTGGCAAACGCAACTGCCCGTGCTTAATCAAACCAAGTTGGTGAGCTGCCCATTTAACCGGAATTGGGTTAGATTCGACAAACAATGTCTTGTGCAGTGGCATCAAGCGCTCGTTAATCTCTCGTGCGGCATCAATCTGACCAGAAAGCGCCAACTTAAACATGGTTGCCATATCTTCCGCAGCCACATTCGCCGTAACCGAAATCACTCCGTGACCTCCCGCAGCAACAAAATCCAACCCGGTGGCATCATCGCCGCTTAGTTGGATGAAGTCTTCGCCACAAAGTTCCCGAGTTTTTTGTACTCGAGCTAAATCGCCGGTTGCATCTTTGATCCCGACAATATTATCGATCTTGGCGAGACGGGCGACCGTTTCAGGTAACATGTCAACGGCAGTACGTCCTGGCACATTATACAGGATCTGAGGCAATTCAGTGGCTTCTGCAATCGCTTTATAGTGCTGGTACAGACCTTCCTGGGTCGGCTTGTTGTAATAAGGCGTTACGCTCAGACAAGCTGCAACACCCGTGCCCGAAAAGAGTTTACTGAAGGTGATGGCTTCGTGGGTTGCATTTGCACCGGTGCCGGCAATGACCGGAATGCGGCCATTCGCAAATTCTAATGTTTTCAAAACCACCTTTACATGCTCATCAACCGTTAATGTGGCTGACTCGCCCGTGGTCCCGACTGCCACGATTGCATCTGTCCCTGCTGCAATGTGGTATTCCACCAGTGAAGCCAGACCTGCGTAATCAACTTCGCCGGCTTCATCCAATGGTGTAACTAGCGCTACCATGCTTCCTGAAAACATGTCCATCTCCCCTTAAAAATGAATACCAAGCAGCATAACTATCTACACTGATAGCGATGCTGCCTGGTGTATCCATGGTACTTTTCAGTTACAGTAAACTCAAGACAGGAGTATGTAAATCAGTGAAGTAAAACCAATCAGAGAGTTAATATAAAAGTGCGCTGCTTTCCACTTTTTGCAAG
>NZ_JAKRFQ010000152.1 GCF_022347985.1 Photobacterium sp. OFAV2-7 | reverse complement strand
CCAGTGCCATATCGAAGTTGGACGAATCCGAGCTTCCTTCCTGACAAATTGGCAGCAGCATGTCGATTTCCTGCTGGCTGAACAGATCCGATTCAAGGATCGCTTCACGCGCCTTCATCCAGTTCAGGTTACCGCGCACGGTGTTGATTTCACCGTTATGGGCAATGTAACGGAAAGGCTGGGCCAGACGCCATTTCGGGAAGGTGTTGGTCGAAAAGCGTGAGTGTACCAGTGCCAGGGCCGTGACCATGGTCGGGTTTTGCAGATCCAGGAAGTACTGGGGAACCTGCTCTGTGGTTAGCTGGCCTTTGTATACCAGTGTCTTGTAAGACAGCGAGTTGATGTAGAAATCATCACCGATGTTGGAGATGCTTTCCAGGCAGACACGCACCGTGTAGTTACGCAGTACGTACAGCTTACGCTCGAGAACGGCTGGATCCAGGTTTGCACCGCCGGTAATAAAGACGTGCTCAAACTGTGGTTCGGTGCTGAGCGGGTCGTCCCCGATCATCGAGTTGTCAACGGGCAGTACACGGTAGCCGATGACTTCAAGGTCCAGGCGTTTGGCGTTGCGTTCCAGAATATCGCGGCATTGCTGACGCTTGTACTCGTCTTTGGGGAACAGTACGACACCAACACCGTACTGATCAAACGACGGGAGTTTAATGCCCTGTTTGACGGTTTCTTCCAGTAAAAATTCGTGGGGTTTCTGTAGCAGAATACCGGCACCGTCACCGCTGCATGGATCGCAACCCTGGCCGCCACGGTGTTCCATCCGAGCAAGCATATCAAGGGCTTGGGTTACAATTTCATGGGATTTGCGGTTCTTCAGGTGGGCCACAAAGCCGATACCGCAGGCATCGTGCTCCAATTCAGGCACGTAAAGTCCCTGAGCATTAAGCTCTTGATCTGTCATAGATACTTCCTTCCAGTTTCAACAGGCATCAATCCAGAGGCCTGAGTTATCCCTAATTTGTTTTTTGGCATCGCGACCGGTGTAAAATGGACTCCTGTCCAACCGGTGAAACGCGTGTTTGCTGTGGGATGATGTTTCGAATCATTAGCAAACTAAATTCTGTAGCACCCTTGCTCTGGTTTGCAAAAGTTCTACGACTACTTAGAGGTGGTGACATAAATCACTATTTTTCGAGGTGAAATCGTCACAATTATTGTTCATAAATTGCACACAGCTGTAACTATCCTACAATTTTGATTAGTTAATTACCAACAAAAATTGGCGGTCGCTCAGCATAAAATCGCTAGTCATATGAATTTATAGAACCATTTATTGATTTTTTATTCGATAATGGTTCTCGTTATGAATAAGTGTGTTCATCCTCTGCCCATTAACCATTTTAAATGTATGGCTAATGGCCTAGTGCACGGATTTAGTTTTGTAGTTTTATGTCAACACGCTGTAGGAGTGCTACAGAAGAGGCGATTAAGCGAAGTTTATTGCTTTGGCACAAACTTTGGCAGACCAATTGGTGTTAGTCTGCGCTGCTTTTTTCTTTTACCCCTTAGGTGACATGATGCAGTTGCACGAGCTAGTCAATACGTTTGGACAGGATTTACAACGCCGCTACGGAGAGAAGGTACACAAACTCACCCTGCACGGCGGTTTCAGCTGCCCAAACCGTGATGGCACGATTGGCCGCGGTGGTTGCACCTTCTGCAATGTTGCCTCGTTTGCCGATGAGCAGGCGCAATACCTGCCTATCCAGCAACAGCTTGCCCAGCGTGCCGGGGAGGTTAATCGTGCCAAGCGCTATCTGGCCTACTTTCAGGCCTATACCAGCACGTATGCCGAGGTGCAGACCCTCAAGGCAATGTACGAAGAAGCGCTGAAAGCGGCTGATATTGTCGGGCTGTGTGTCGGTACCCGGCCTGACTGCGTGCCGGATGCAGTGCTTGAGCTACTGGCCGGCTACCGCCAGCAGGGCTACGAGATTTGGCTTGAGCTGGGGTTGCAGACTGCCAATGACAAGACGCTGAAGCGGATAAACCGCGGCCATGACTTTGCCTGCTACGAGAATATTGCCAAACGGGCAAGGGCACTCGGCATTAAAGTCTGCACCCACCTGATTGTCGGGCTGCCGGGTGACAGCAAGGCAGACAACCTGGACACGATTGTACGTACTGTCGAGGCAGGAACGGACGGTATCAAGCTGCACCCGTTGCACATTGTCGAGGGAAGCAAGATGGGGCAGGCTTGGAAGGCCGGCAGGCTGGACGAGATCAGCCTGGAGCACTACAGCGATATTGCGGCAGAGATGATCCGCCTGACACCGCCGGAAGTGGTGTATCACCGTGTTTCAGCCAGCGCCCGACGTCCAACCTTGCTGGCTCCTACCTGGTGCGAGAACCGCTGGCTGGCGATGACGGAAATTGGCCGCTGCCTTGATCAAGCCGGCGCTCAGGGAAGTGCCCTGGACCAGCCATTTATTTATCAGCCTGTTAAGTAGGATCTTGGTCGAAAGTAGAAATATGGTAGATTAGCAGGAGCCTAATAAGTAAATATTCAATTAATAGCATGCTGCCAGCCATTGCTCTAGATTCAGCCAGTTGCCCTGAACGCCAGTTAAGGGCTTCTGGTATTCAAGGGACCTCGATGACGTACAACCGGAAAAAAACAGGGAGTTTCCTCCGGAAACTATGCCGGATACTTCCCCTGGCACCGACACGCCTTTGCTTTGCAATAGCCTGCCTCTTTGCCCCGTTTCCTGGGTTGGCACTGGAAACAGTCGACAGCCTCAATAGCTCTATTCTCGTTTTTACCCTGGTGTTGATGGTCATTATTGTCGGGGGAGGGGTGATTGTATTGCTTTTGCACCACCTCGACTCTTCCTCCTTTCGTAAGCTCCATGCCTCTCTGACCTATATGCCGATAGCTGTTGCCATTATCCGGCGCAAAGATGGTGCCCTGCTGTATGGTAATAAAAGTTGTCGCGAGCTACTCGGGGTCCGCAAACTTGATGGCCGCTATTTATATCCTGATGAAATTAGCCCCCAGATGATGGTCGACTTTTTGCGTCCTTTTCCTTTTCGTCGTGGCTTTCGCAATGTGAGCGAAGAGTTACATCTTGCACGCGGGCGGACGCTGAGGCTGATGGTGTCTGGCCAGCCGGTGAGATATAAGTGGCAGTCGGCCTGGCTGCTGTTTATCGTCAAACCTCAGAAACTGACCTCGACAGCCAAGCTCGAGCAAGAGCAACGGGTCTTCCAGCAGGTCTTGAATTCGCTATCCGAGCTGGTCTACTTCCAGGACAAGGCCGGTCATATCATCGGCACCAACAGGGCCTTTGATCGTTTCTGGCGTGGACGGGTCAGCGAGGGAGTCATGGATGACGAGGACAACGTGAATACGACAAATACCTCAAGCCATACCTGGACCACGGCACCGGATGGCTCCAGCCGCCTGCTGGAAACCAATAAAACTTTGCTGATTGGCGATAACGGTGAAGCGATCGGCACTCTGAGTATCAGCCACGATGTGACAGACTGGCACGAGATGCAGGAAAGTCTGAAGCTGGAGATCGAGAAGCGTGAGATCACCGAGCAGGCACTGGCACAGCGCAATACGCTGCTGGATACCATCATGAGTGCCAGTACGGACCCTATCGGCCTTTATAACGAGCACGGTATTTATGTCGGTTGTAATGAGCCGTTTGCCCGCTCGCTGGGCTTCAGGCAGGAGGAGTTACTGGGTAAGGCGGCCTCGGAGGTGCTCGAGCCGGATAAGTGGGAGCTGTTTCAGGAAACCGATCAGCAGGTGATCCGGGACGGCGTCGCTTTGAAAATGGATGATTATGTCATTTTGGAAGATGGTACCCCTGTCTGGTATGAAGTGGTGAAGTCGCCCTATCGCGATCCGACGGACGGTACGGCTGGCGTGCTGATGATGGCCCGTGATGTAACGGAACGTAAGATGGCTGAGCAGCAACTGGCTGATGCGATTATGGAATTGCAGGAGATGAGCTTTGTCGACAGCCTGACCAAGGTTGCCAACCGCCGAAGCTTTGACGAGCAGTTACGAAAGCTCTGGCACAGCCATATCCGGGAGCAGAAACCGCTGACGCTTATCCTTTGCGATATTGATAACTTTAAGGCGTTTAATGACAACTATGGCCACCAGCAAGGGGACTGTGCCTTGCGTGAAGTAGCGAAAGTCTTCCGTTCGGTTGTCAAGCGCGAGACGGATGAAGTTGCTCGGTATGGCGGTGAAGAGTTTGCCTTCTTGTTGCCCAACACTGATATTAAAGGCGGCGAGGTGGTAGCCGAGAAAGTTCACCAGCGTATGGCGGAAAAGGAGATCACTCACCTGTATTCTGATGTTGATACCAAGCTGACCGTCAGCCTGGGGGTGGCGACAATCATCCCGCTTCCCACCCAGGATTACGGTGATTTGGTCGAAATGGCAGATGTTGCCTTGTATAAGGCCAAGGCTGCCGGGCGCAATTGTACGATGTCGATGTCTGACAGCGATTGTTAAATGCGGTAGAACAGCTGAAAACCAAGCCTGCTCCGGCAGGCTTTGTTGTATATCTGTGGGGCGAATCCTTTGGTTCTGCCGCCGGGACGATTATCATGGTTGCAGCCTTTCATTGGTAGGAATGAATAATGAAACAAATCAAAGTACTGGCCCAGTTCTATGTCGACTTGTTGGTTAAGCTCGGCATCGTACGGTTCAGTTTGTTGCTGGCGCTGGCCCTGGTGGCCCTGGCCGTTGTCGTACAGGTAGGCGTCACCCTGGTTTTGCAGGGCGAGGTGCATGATATTGATATTGTACGCTCGGTCTTTTTTGGCCTGCTTATCACGCCGTGGGCAGTGTACTTTTTGTCGGTTGTCGTTGATCAGCTGGAAGACTCACGCCAGCGTTTGTCCAAGCTGGTGACCAAGCTGGAGGAAATGCGTTCGCGGGATATGCAACTCAACAAGCAGCTGCAGGATAACATCTCTCAGTTGAACCTCGAGATTGAAGAGCGGGAGAAAGCCGAGGAAGCCCGTCAGGTGGCGATGCAGGATCTGGAAAATGAAGTCTACCAACGGGAGAACGCCCAGCTCGAGCTGGCTGAGCAGAGTGCGCTGCTGAAATCCTTTCTCGATGCGTCTCCGGATCTGATTTACTACCGCAATGAAAAAGGCCAGTTTTCCGGCTGTAACCGAGCCATGGAAGAGCTGACGGACAGAACAGAGAAGCAGCTGGTAGGGCTGACTCCGTGGGATGTCTACAGCGAGGAAGTGGCAAGAAAGATTGTCGAGACGGATCAGCAGGTCTTTAACCAGAGTGTCTCGCTGACCTATGAACAATGGCTGGAATACCCGGATGGCCGCAAGGCTATTTTCGAGTTGCGGAAAGTACCTTTCTACAGCCGTGATGGTCGTCGCCTGGGGCTGATGGGCTTTGGCCGTGATATCACCGAGCGTAAGCAGTATCAGGACGCACAGGAGAAGGCCAGCCGGGATAAGACGGCCTTTATTTCGACAATCAGCCATGAGCTGCGTACCCCGCTCAACGGTATTGTCGGGCTAAGCCGCATGTTACTGGAAACGCGTCTGAACAAAGAGCAGCGCGGTTACATGCGCACTATCCATGTCAGTGCTATTACCCTGGGCAATATCTTTAATGACATTATTGATATGGATAAATCCGATCGCCGTCGCCTGGAACTGCTACCAAAACCACTTGATTTTAAAGAGTTTGTCTCGGAGATGGAAAACATTTCCGGTTTGATGGCTGAACAGAAAGGATTGCGCTTTGATCTCGAGCGGCTGACGGATTTACCGCGCTGTATCGAGGTGGATAGTACCCGCTTGCGCCAGGTGCTGTGGAATCTGGTGAGCAATGCGACCAAGTTTACCAAAGAGGGGGGCGTGGTTCTGTCGGTCAGCAGTGAGATACATGACCAGCAGGCCGAGATCACCTTCGAGGTGGAAGACAGCGGGATCGGTATTCCGGAGTCTGAGCTCGATAAGATTTTTGCGATGTACTATCAGGTCAAGGAAGGCAGCGATAACCTGCATGCGGTGGGAACCGGTATCGGTCTGGCCGTATCGCGCCAGCTGGTTCAGATGATGGGCGGGGATATCACGGTATCCTCCGAGGTGGGCGAAGGCAGTACCTTCACCGTCACTATCTGTGTGCCGCTGGTCGAGAAAGTGGAAGAAGAAGAGGTAATGCCTGCTACTCCCCAGGTCAGCCTGAATATCTTTATGGTGGAAGATATTGAGCTCAATATTACAGTGGCCAAGGCATTGCTGGAGAGCCTCGGCCATGAGGTGACTATCGCGATGCGTGGCGATGAGGCGTTGGAGAAGTTTGATCCAGAAGCCTATGATTTGGTATTGCTTGATATTCAGCTGCCTGACATGTCCGGGTTCGATATTGCCCGAACACTGCGAGAGAAGTATGACTATCTGCCAGCCTTGGTCGCACTCACGGCCAATGTCATCAAGGACAAGGCTGAATACCTGGAGAAGGGCATGGATGATGCGCTGAGCAAACCGCTTAGCGTGAAAGCGATTACGGATGTGATCCAGCGTCTGGTGCTGACCTGCCCGCTAGATGAGGATGAGGACATGGATGATCAGCTACCGGAGCCGGAAAATACTGCTTTGAGTGAGGATATGGTGAATCAGCTACTGGATCTTGAGATGCTGAGCTCCTATGTTGAGATTGTTGGTACCAAACCCGTCTACGACAGCATTGCGATGTTTGAGGCGAAAATGCCGGAGTATATTGAGATCCTCGACTCCAATATGACCGCCAAGGACAAGGACGGTATCAAGTTTGAGGCTCACAAAATTAAAGGAGCGGCAGGGTCGATTGGGTTGAAACATATCCAGCAAGTTGCCCAGAAAGCACAGTCGCCAGAGTTGCCGGCCTGGTGGGAGAACATCAATGACTGGGTCGATGAAATCAAGGACGGTTACCAGAACGATCTGAATGTGCTTAAAGGCTGGCTGGCAAGTCAGGAGAAATCATGATGAAGCTGAAATACGTTCCGTTGGTCGTAGGCAGTCTACTGCTGGCTGCCTGTTCAGAGCCCGATAAAACCGATGAGGCTACGCAGCCTGATACCGAGGTGCAGGTTCCGGTCACTGAAGGGGATGCCCCTGAGGCTGAGACTGCTGAGTCTGTTGAGACTGAGCAAGAAGTAGAGCCGGATTCCGAACCGGGCAAGGTCCCGTTGGCGACCGATATCTGGCAGTCGCCTACGGAGCTGACCTTCGAGGATACCACGGTAAGTCTTAGCAGTGACTTGTGGTTGAACAGCATGCCGCTTATCGGTGATGACGGTACCAAGCCGTCCAACCGGTTACATGCGTCTGTGAAGCTGCAGACAAGTGATATGAAGACCTTGCCCAAGGGAATCGATATCTTCCAGGTGCTGCTCGAGAGTGAGGGCAAGCAGTGGCTGGTGAAAGATAACCTTGAGATACGTGCCGAGGGCGAACTGACGCTGGAAGTGGTATTGCGTGAGGGGCCTGAATGGGCACCGGGCAGCCGGGTCGATATTGCGGTGATCTTTTTGCTCGGTGGCGCTGAGCACATTATTGTCCAGCACGATGTGGAGCTGGGAGAGGTATTCTAGTTTCCGCGCTTATTTAGGACGGGTTACCGTCAGCAAAAAAGGCTCCGA
>NZ_JAKRFQ010000151.1 GCF_022347985.1 Photobacterium sp. OFAV2-7 | reverse complement strand
TGATCCAACGGCTGGAAGATGCCATCGCCCAGCATGATCTTTCCTATCGCCAATTGACCCGGGCACAACGCTTGCTGGGCAAGAAGCTGATCTCTCAGGCCGAATTCGACGAGCTACAGGCAAACTACAAAAAAGCCAAGGCGAATCATCAGCTGGTAAAAAAACAGCTCAATGACTCCAAACTGTATGCCCCTTTTGCCGGTCAGGTTAGCCATACCGCAAAAGAAGCCTTCGAAAGCGTCGCACCGGGTGAAACCGTTGTCGAGCTTTACCAAATCGACAAGCTGTATGTGAAATTCCAGGTCCCGGACAGCCTGCTGGCCCGGTTCAATCCTCAGAACCAAGGCGGAGACTATCAGCCCATCGCTTACTTTGCCGGCAATAAACAGGCTTATGCGATGGACTACCTTGAGCACACCTCCGAGCCAACACCTCAGGGAATGAGCTTTGACGCCTGGCTGAGCATGCCGCAGACCCAGCCCCCTATCCTGCCCGGTACCGCCGCCACGGTTAAGGTTGACCTTAATCAGGCCGGATTGAGCAGTGCCGATGGTTACCGGGTTCCGATGACTGCCGTGGTGCCAGCAACAAAATCAGGTAGCTTTGTCATTTGGAAAGTCAAACAGGGCAAGGCTTATCAGTCACAGGTTGAGATTAGCCAAATACACACATCAGGTGTGCTAATAGCCCAAGGCGTTAGCCTCGGCGATCAAATTATTACCTCCGGACAGGCCCAGCTGAGAGACGGTCAGCCCGTCACTACCGTACAACAGGAGCAAAATCTGTGAACATTGCTGAATACTCCATCCGCAACAAGGTGATCAGCTGGATGTTCCTGCTGATCCTCACGATCGGCGGCGTAGTTTCCTTTAACGGCCTGGGAAGGCTTGAAGATCCTGCCTTCACTATCAAGGATGCCATGGTAATTGCGACCTACCCGGGAGCAACCTCCATGGAAGTGGAAGAAGAGCTGACGTATCCGCTAGAAAAAGCGATTCGACAACTTCCGTATGTCGATACCATCACCTCGACTTCCTCGGCCGGGATGTCCCAGATCATGGTCAGTATGAAAATGGACTATGGCCCGGATATCCTTCCGCAAATCTGGGATGAGCTACGCCGCAAGGTCAATGATCTCCAGCCTTCATTGCCACCAGGCGTACCGCCAGTTCAAGTTATGGACGACTTTGGTGATGTATTTGGCATTATGCTGATGATCAGTGGCGATGATTACTCCTATGTCGAGCTCAAGCGCTATATCGATTACCTCTCCCGTGAACTGGAGCTGGTCGAGGGTGTCGGTAAAGTCAGCATTGCCGGCGATCAGCAGGAACAATTGTTTGTCGAGCTGTCGATGAAACGTCTTGCTGCCCTGAATCTGGATCTCAATACTGTAATCGGCCTGCTTAACCAGCAGAACGAGGTGATCAGTGCCGGCGATATTACCCTCAATGGCGAGTCACTGAATATCCGCCCTTCCGGCTCTCTCAACTCAGTGGAAACCTACGAGAACCTGATCATTCATGGTCGTGATACCGGTAACCTGATCCGTCTGAAGGATGTTGCAACCATCAAGCGGGATATCGTCGAAAAACCATCAAACCTCATCAACTTTAACGGCAAGCCCGCTATCAACCTGGGTATCTCCTTCTCGAGCGGCGTTAATGTCGTAAAAGTCGGCGAACAACTTGATCTGCGCCTGCAGGAGCTTGAAAGTATCAAGCCGGCCGGCATCGAAATCCACACCCTCTATAACCAGGCCAAGGAAGTCGACGAATCGGTCAACGGCTTTATCATCAGCCTTGCACAGGCTGTTGGAATCGTTATTGTTGTTCTGCTCTTTACCATGGGACTGCGTAGCGGGATCATCATTGGCCTGGTACTGCTATTGACCGTTTTCGGAACCTTCATCCTGATGAAGCTGACCGATATCGAGCTCCAGCGGATCTCTCTGGGAGCCTTGATTATCGCGCTGGGAATGCTAGTTGATAACGCCATTGTGGTCGTCGAGGGGATCCTTGTCGGACTCAAGCGGGGACGTACTAAGCTTCAGGCCGCTGTTGATATAGTCCAGCAGACGCGCTGGCCGCTACTCGGTGCAACTGTGATCGCCATTACGGCATTTGCCCCGATCGGCCTGTCGCCGGATGCTACAGGTGAATTCATGGGATCGCTGTTCTGGGTATTGTGTTTCTCCTTGTTCCTGAGCTGGATCACCGCTATCACCCTAACACCGTTTCTAGCTGATCTACTGCTCAAGGAAAACAAGACGACGAAGACAGGCCATAACAATGATAATGGTAAGGAGAATAGTGAAGAAATTGACGCCTATCAGGGCTTTATATTTACCCTGTTCAATGGCTTACTGCGCCTTTGCCTGCGTTTCCGAGTCCTGACGATTGTTCTAATGATTAGCCTGCTAGTCGGGTCGATATTGGGTTTCGGTTATGTGAAAAACTCCTTCTTTCCACCGGCCAATACACCGATGTTCTATGTTGATATGTGGATGCCGGAAGGTACAGATATTCATACAACCTACCGCGAAGTCCAAAAAGTAGAGGCCTATATTCAAGCCTTACCGGACGTGGAGTTCGTTTCTTCAACAACAGGTCAGGGACTGCAGCGATTTGCCCTGACGTATAGCCCGGAGAAAAGCTACGAAGCCTTTGCTCAGCTACAGGTTCGGGTTAATGATCGCGAGCAACAGCTTCCGCTCATGAAACAGCTCGACAGTGAACTGCGCACCCAATTTAACCGGGTAATGTTCCAGTTCAGAATGATGGAAATCGGCCCGTCTCCGGCCTCAAAAATCGAAGCCCGCCTGATTGGCGCCGATCCGGCTGTCCTGCGCCAGTACGCCGCCCAAGTTGAGGATATTTTTCGTGCCGATCCGGGCACGCGTAATATCCGCCATGACTGGCGTGAGCGAACCAAGGAACTGGTACCGCAGTTCAACGAGTCTCAGGCCCGCCGATTGGGCATTTCAAAAACCGATCTGGCCAATACCCTGCAGATGGCATTCGGCGGCAATCAAATCGGCTTGTTCCGTGATGGCACCCAGTTGCTGCCAATTGTGATCCGCCTGCCGGAGGATGAACGCGTCAACTACGAAACGTCGCAAAACCTTAAGCTATGGAGCCCGACGCTACAAAGCTATGTGCCAATTCAGCAGGTGGTGAATACTATCTCGCTGGACTGGAGCGAACCGCTGATCCAGCGCAAGGACAGAAAACGTACCCTGACCGTTTTGGCTGACCATAATATTCTGGGTGACGAAACCGCTGCGACGGTCTTTGCCCGCATACGCCCACAAGTTGAGGCAATTGCTCTGCCTCCTGGCTACTCATTGGATTGGGGCGGGGAGTTCGAGGCATCGGGTGATGCTCAGGAAGCACTATTCAGCTCACTGCCGATGGGTTACCTGTTCATGTTCATCATCACCGTATTTCTCTTTAACTCGGTGAAAAAGCCACTGGTTATCTGGTTCACCGTGCCGCTTTCTATCGTCGGGGTCACTGTCGGCCTGTTAAGCACCAATATGCCATTTAGCTTCACCGCCTTGCTAGGGCTACTGAGCCTGAGCGGCATGGTACTGAAAAACGGTATTGTACTGATGGATCAAATCAATCTAGAGATGGCATCAGGCAAGGCACACTATCAAGCTGTGGTCGATAGTGCCATCAGCCGTGTCAGACCGGTCAGTATGGCGGCCTTTACCACCATTCTCGGCTTGATCCCGCTTGTTACCGATGCGTTTTTCGGCTCGATGGCGATTACCATTATGTTTGGTCTCGGCTTTGCCACTATCCTCACGCTAGTTGTGGTACCGGTTCTGTATGCACTGCTGTATCGCATTCAGCCACCAGCACATCAGCAAATAGCAACTGAGCCAAGCCTGGCATCGGCTTAATCAAATCCTGAACAGATAATACGAACACAAGCAAAAGGCTCACCGAGGTGAGCCTTTATTTTTCATATAATTATAGGACGAGACATCTTTATAGTGAGTTATAGCACTCCGGAATAGAGCTCCTCACTCAACCACACTGACCCGCATGTCTTCTTCAACTTGCTGAACGGCCTCCAGCAGTTGGTCAACATTGACCTCACTCGGTACCTCTACCATCAACTCAGCAATGAACAAGGCCTGACCAAGATCCGCAACACCGATCCGGTAGTTTTCAATTTTGACGATCTCGATCCCTATATCATCCAGGATATTGGTAATGTCATTGACGATCCCCGGCCGATCACTGGACTCTACTTTTAGTTTCAACGACTCAATACTACCCTTTGGCGCAGCCTGAGGCGCTTCAATAATACGTACATTCAGATCTGTCAGACGGTTAAATGCCTCTTTAAGCATTGTTGCCGTTTCTGCAGGAATGTCGACCTTGATAAGACCAACTATCTGGTTATCCAAGCGGTTGATTTTACTCACCAACCACTTTCCTCCCAGCTCATGGGTTTTAGCCGCAAGTTGATTTATTAATTGAGGGTGATCCTGTCCCGCAATAGTTATTGTCAACTGAATATTCATAAGCCGTCCCCTCTGTAAATACATCATGTATTAACGCGTTGTAACCAGACGAAAAATTGCAGGTCACATATTCAGACTAGCAAGCAACCTGCACTCCTGCAGTGACTCAGTTCATACTAACCATGCATATTCACCTACAATTTATGTAACAAATTGGTATATCACTGATTTGAAAAAGTTATTCGCTCTTGTCACTAGGTGGGATACAAACAAAAATGCCAGCCGATTTAAATCGACTGGCATTAACATTATGCGATTACTAAAACAGTAGGCTTAATTTGCTGTGCGGTATTTTTCCAGAATTCGGCCCAATGACTGAGACGCATCGGACAGTTCCTGAACACTGGCAACAGACTGTTCGGTTGCAGAGCGGATCACGCTCGATTGATTGCGAATGTCATGCAGCTCAGAGGCGATATCATTGGCAACTGCCGTCTGCTGTTCTGCAGCTGTCGCAATCTGAGCGCTCATGTCCATCACCAACTTGGATGACTCAGCGATATAGTTCACGTCAGCACCGATTTCAGTGATCATCTCACGGCTCTGATAAGCCTGCTCCAGAGTCTCTGAAGTAATTTGCGAAATACCGTTGGTTTCAGCCTGAAGCTTGTCGATCATAGACTGGATCTCAACCGTCGCCTGCTGAGTGCGTCCTGCCAGTGTA
Source organism: Photobacterium sp. OFAV2-7 (assembly GCF_022347985.1). Lineage (GTDB taxonomy): Bacteria > Pseudomonadota > Gammaproteobacteria > Enterobacterales > Vibrionaceae > Photobacterium. Next base: position 2,448 of record NZ_JAKRFQ010000151.1, on the reverse strand, counting down.
CGTACCTCATCAGCTACAACTGCGAATCCACGCCCTTGCTCACCGGCCCTCGCCGCTTCAATCGCCGCGTTCAATGCCAGCAAGTTAGTCTGCTCAGAGATCGCATTGATCGTTGTGATCACCTCATTGATCTCCGTTGCTTTCTCGTTCAGGCTACTTACGGTCGCCGATGCAGCATCAGTCTGCTCAGACAGCTTGGTGATAACCACGATAGCATTTTGCACCTTCTCGTTGCTCTGCTGCAGCTTCGTAGTATCTTCATCAAATCGATCCGTTGTTTGCACGGCGATGTTAGCGATATCTTTAGCGGATGCTGTCATTTCTTCCATCGCAGTAGCAACGGAATCGACTGACGCATATTGCTGGTTAATCTGCTGCTCAGAGTTCTGCGCTTCGTGACCGAAAGTTGCGGCCGTATTGTGCAGAGTTGCCGAGCTGCCTTTCACCGTTTCAACCAGTTCACTCAGGGTATCCATCGTACGATCAAGCTCGAAGCCAATGATACCGAATTCATCACGGCCTACATGAAAGCCCAGGCGAGATGTCAAATCACCTTCAGCAATCCGGCGCGTAGCCTGATGCATAACCCAAAGAGCACCACCAAGGAAAGTCGCCAGCCAGTAGCAAATCAATGCAATTGGCGCCAAGGTCAAAAGAGAATAGATAAAGTGGGAAAATGCCTGACCTTTGGCCTCGCTTTCAGACTCTCCGACTGACTGGGTCAGCACGGCATAACCGCCACCCGGTACGGATGCCGACGCAGTGATCACATCGTTATCACGTGATGATCCGGCTGAAGAAGAAACCAGCTTAATATTTTGCTTCGACAGCGCCTGTTCTTGTTCTTGACGAGTAAGCCCTGCTACCTGCAACGTCTTAACCGACGCTTCGACCTGCGCCTCTACGCGCTGAACAGAGGCCGCTTCGATACGAGATAGCGCAGAATAATACTGACTGCCTGCTATACCAACAACAACGGCAGCTATTGCCAAAAACAATACCCAGAATTTGTCATTGATAGACATTTTGATAAACAGACGATCAACGGTCCTGAATTCAACTTCTCTCATCGTGATACCATGTAATAAGCCTAAAACGTTATGGTAACAGTTGGAAAAATTTGTTGTGATATACAACAGGTAATTTATTGACGAGGCTAACAATATTTTCAAGAAATATAGAGCCAGATCACAATATTCCTATTAGCCATGAATAAGCACGATTTTGAACACGCCCTATGCAACGCGATTTGACGATCACCAACTCAGCTGGAAATCTATGTATACCTGAACAAAGGTATCGTTATCCCAAGGTAAAATAAGCAGATAGTCAGGATCACCTGTCAGCCTGTTATCATAGGGGGCCAGGTTATATTCAGTATGCTCAATTTCAAGCACCAGCCGACCTCCTTCAAACCAGCCCCCCTTCAGCCAATGGTTAGCATCATAGGCAAAGGCCATGACAAATTTATTTTCCAACCAGTCATCACCGTCATGCCACTGCTGGGCAAAAACGTGCAAATCCACACTTGAGCCTAGATCCATTCCGGCATACAGCTGCAATGAACCTGCGGATGTTTCATTGCGTAATCCATCCCTCTCATAACCGCGCATCCTTGGGACATCATCATCAATCTCCAGGAAGTAATATCCGGCCGAAGCTTTGACACCAATCTCATAAGCTTTAGCATCGAAGCCCATATCAATACCCGGCATCAGCTTATGTTGCTTCTCGACAGAGCTGACCGTATTTCGCCTGTCATCAAGGCCGACAAACCACTTCATGGCAATCCGTTCAGATAACTCCGCAAGCTTCCCACTGGCAAGAAAATCAGACTGAAACCAAATAGGAATGTGATCAGGGTCTAGTTCGTCATTATCGACATCAAAGTAGGTATTTATGCGCCCACTCAGCAGGATATTAGAGCTCGTGTGATGGGAAACCAATACACCGATTCCGACCCCGAAAGTGTGAGAGTCTGCCTGCTCGACAATGAAATCATGCCCGCCAAGCGTCATGCGCCAGTCGGCAGCATATGCGGTCGGAGTCGCACTAATAAGAAGAAAGATGAACAGCAGCAACCATCTGATTTTATTGGCATACATGATACAACTCACGTCATCGTATTATGCAACCAAAACTAGGCCAAGCCAGATAGTTACGCAAATCTACGCCAAGTCGAAAATGAGAACTAAGCTTTACAAAACTTAAAGCAAGTAGAAATAAACTCACGAATATCAGGTCTGCTTATTCATTGCTACTTTTCGAAGGATGCCAAATGCCCTTTTTTAGCAAAGATCAGATTGAGCAGCAGAAGCCTATTTCCTGGTTAGCCGACCCGTTGAAAGCCGCCAGAGAAACAATGAAAAAGTACGGTCTGTGGAATATCAATCAGCAAATGGGAAGTCGCTGGCCGATAGCCTGTGTGGCAGTAGAAATAACCCAGCG
>NZ_JAKRFQ010000150.1 GCF_022347985.1 Photobacterium sp. OFAV2-7 | reverse complement strand
TTCATCTTGTCAGGCTCAATGACAACCGTGTGCAGATGATATTCTGTATCTTCCACTGCGGCTAAGTTTGAACGTACTACAGCTTCACCTTTGCTTTGGTAGGTCTTAGTGATGACCTGCCTTTGCAGCTCCAACGCCTGGTCGGGATCCATTAGCTTGGTCAGCAGGAAAAAGGCGCGCTGCATAATGTTGTTGATCCGCCCCTTGATGCCTTGCTCGGTTGCCAGCTTGGTGGCATCAATGGTGTAAACTTTGAGTCCTTTAGTGACAATATGCTGCTGCTCTCTATGTCCAAGTTGGTGCCAGAGTTCAGCGGCCGAATATATTGTATTGAATAGCACCGTTGCACCTTGTTTGGTGCAGGCAAGCACGTCGTTGTTCTTTAGCAGGCTGAATTGATGACAGCCAAGGAAGTCAGCTTCTTCAATAAGGTATGGCGCGTCTATCGGGGTGTCATTAAAACGCAGGTGGGAAGTGGTCATCCCACCTGATTTTTTCGAGTCATAGACAAAGTAACCCTGGGTAAACCAGTTGCTGCCGTTGCCGATAATTTTGATGGTATTTTTGTTGGCCCCCACTGTCCCGTCTGAACCTAGGCCAAAAAACATGGCACTGAGATAGGCAGAGTCTTTAACTTGGGACTTCGTCGGTAAAGGAGGTAATGACAGACGAGTGATATCGTCTTTGATGCCGACTGTAAAATTGTGGCTGAGGCTATTGGTTATAAGAGAAATGAATACAGTTTCAGCATGTTTAGGCGTGAACTCTTTAGAAGAGAGCCCGTAACGACCACCAAACACGTTCGGCTCGGCGGTTTGATAATACACACTCCAGCTATGGCTGATTGCCGTCACTATATCCTGATATAGCGGCTCGCCGATTGCCCCGGGCTCTTTGGTTCTGTCCAGTACTGCAATGCTTTCAACGCTAGCTGGAATACTCTTGATGCAATGTTCAACTGCAAATGGTCTGAATAGGTGGACGCATAATACACCCACTTTTTCGCCTTGGTTCTGCAGTGCGGTAACAGCCTTTTTCACCGTACTGCAAGCGGAGCCCATTACCACAATCAAGTGCGTTGCTGACTCATCACCAACGTATTCAAAGGGCTTATATTGGCGTCCGGTGAGTTGGGCGAATTTGTCCATTGCTTCGATAACCGCATCCGGACACTTATTGTAATAGCTATTAACCGCTTCTCTTGCCTGAAAGTAGGTATCAGGGTTTTGTGAAGACCCTCTTAAGCTCGGCGTGTCAGGCGTGAGTCTTCTTTTATAGCTTTGCTCAATCAGCTGCGGGTTGAGCATTTGCTTGAGAACATCATCATGCAGGTAGTCAATATGGTTGAGCTCATGCGAGGTTCTGAAGCCGTCGAAGAAATGCACGAAAGGGATTCTGCTCTTTAGTGTTGCCGCTTGTGCGATCAGGGCAAAGTCATGTGCTTGCTGTACCGAGTTGCTGGCCAGAATTGCAAAACCTGTTTGCCTTACCGCCATAACATCCGAGTGATCACAGAAAATGGATAACGCATGCGTGGCGACGGTTCGGGCCGCCACATGTAGAACAAACGGCGTCAGCTCGCCGGCGATCTTGTACATATTGGGGATCATTAACAATAATCCCTGAGAGGAGGTGAATGACGTTGCTAAAGAGCCTGTACTCAGTGCGCCGTGCAGAAGGCCTGCTGCTCCCCCTTCAGACTGCATCTCGTAGATGCTGGGAACAACACCTCTAAAATTAGGTTGCTTGTTATTGCTCCACTCTTCGCAGTGCTCAGACATGGTGGAAGAGGGAGTGATAGGGTAGATGCCAATTACGTCATTACAGCGATAGGCAACAGAAGCCGCGGCTTCATTGCCATCCATGATACGGATATCATTACAACACTGTAGAGAGGCAGACCTTGCTCGGTTTGGATTTGTCACAACCTTTCCTTATTGATACGTAGCAGTTTTTGATGAGTCGTAGTCTTTGGCCCATTGAAGAATATTCTCTCGCAGTTGCTCATCCTTTTTTTCATCACTGATATGAGTTTCTAAAGAGAAAACATACTGAGGACCTTGAGAACGGTTTGCGTAGTAAGTTGCGCTGAGGTCATCTCTTAGGGTCAATAGAATTAAGCCGGCAACGATACAATAGAAGGCGATTAGCATTTTCTTTCTCACGGTTATGCCTCCTCTACTTTTACTGTGATAAGTTGCTCAGCGGCTGGCCGCTTATTAACAGCTGTGTTGGCAGTTTTCTTTTTTCTCTTTGGTTTGGTTGCCTGTTTGTACCAGTCTTTGAGAAATACGATGTAATCTGTCATCGCTGTAATTGGGCACAAGGTTTTGCACCAGGGGCGGTGAACAAACAAAGACGTAATTAATACCAACAGCGTTAGGATAAATAGGTACAGCGAACCCACCATGCCAAACATGATGCCGAACGGTTCGTAGCTAAATGCCGACGGGTTCCTGAAATACAGTCCGCATGCGAGTGTAGTCAGCAATAGAACACGCGGGAACCACTGAAAGGCTTTATGCTTCAGGCTGATCGCTTTTGAGTTGGTCAGTTTAGACAAACACTGTTGGGTGATCCCCATCGGGCACAGCATCTGGCAATAGAGGTTTTTGTTATACAACAATATATAGCCAATACTCAGTACCAGTAAAACCAGTGCGGTGTAGTTACCTAGGCCTGATGTCCAGGAGCCCGAGATCAGAATGCCCATCGTCGAGGATGAAACCAGCGAAGCAGAGTAGAAGCCAAAGACGCCCAGTGACGTTATCATTAGTACCCACTGCATTTTTTCTTTGTGAATGATGTCGGAGCGGCTGATATATATCGCCAGACCGAACAGAATAACGGCCAGCCCATCCAAGACATCAACCGTATCTAACGGGCTAGCTTGCTCTTTAAGTTGATAATCAAAGATCTGTTGCCTGACAGGATCTGCTGCGTCATTCACCCCTTGTAAAATACCGTTAGAGGTGAGTGTCGCGCCGCTGATACCATCAACATGGATTAGATTGCGGCTGGTTGTTCCTAATATTTTGTTAACCAAGCCGTTCTCAATCACCTTAGTGACATAAGACGATGTATCTTTTATCGATAAAAGACTGGCTTGTTCAACGTTACCTTTAGTATCGAGTTTTAATGCAATATTTAACTCACCACCGTAGCCAATACCGGTCCCGATGCCTAGCCAGGATTTGATTTCCTCACCTTCAACAATTTGGAACAGGTTTTCTTCTACTTTGATTAGCTGTTGATTTTTTTCTATTAATGAATCGAGCATTGCCAACTGACGCTGCGATATTTCTACCCCGCCGAACCACCAAGCTGCGATAAGAATAATTATCGAAACTATAGAGGCTATTTTCTCAATTATTTGATTAGATTTTCTTTTTGATTTTCTGGCCATAATTTATCTACCAATGGGCAAAGTAGTTATTATTGCTACGTTCCCAAGCGAAAATATTTATCATCAATGGTAGTGAGTCAGTGAATGGTGAAAAGGTAGATACAGGCCTTTTCCGGATACAAATAACCCTATAAAAGCGACGATTGATAAAGATCAATTATAACGTTCAGAAATAGTCTCTATTTATTGCAAATAATTAGGGGCCAGCACTGCCGATTAAATAATATAGCTGACCCTCATAGATATTACTTTGCCGCTTTGAGGCCAGGCGCAACCAGGTGGCGCCAGGTCATAACAATTAACAGCAAACCAGAGCCGGTGAAGATAGACAGGCCCATCGCGCCTGATTGCGGATAACCCTCGATAAATGAAGAGCCACACCAGGCAATACCGAACAGCATATCCAGTACACCAATCAACAGCAGCGGCAGGGTGTACCACTTAAGCCTGATCACCTGTTGGGCATAAACCATGCCGTTGATTGCCAGCATGCTGATAACCCCCAGCGAGAACCATTGTAGTGCTTCCATTAGTTATTCTCCTTAGGCTTTACCGGCTGTGCCGATGTTATTTTTCATGGATGTGTTGGTACGCATACCTTCGCCGGATGCCCAGAACTTCTCGACCTTGACCGGGATAGGTGTACGGCTTTGACCGCCGTAACCAAAGGCAGGGTGTGCTTCGGCCATAAACGAGTGGATGAACTTCGGCATCATTGGGTTAATCGCCATGATGAACCAGTGGTGCCAGAAATCAGGTTCGTTAAAGGTACAGCTGGCGACACAGTTCAGGCATGAAGTATCGTTGTCCATCCAGAAGTTAAAGCAACGTTTCGCATCGGAGTGCCACTTTTTGATCCCCACATGGTTGTTCCAGGTGTAATCAGGCTCATCACTAAATTCATAAGTCGGGTAATAGCTTGGCTCTACATCTTTACTGACAGCACCGGAAGGACAGGCTTCGGCACATTTCATACAGCTCTTACAGAACTCGCGGATCCCCCATGTATGAGGCTGATCGTAAGCATCTTCAAAGTCGATGTTGGTGAAGACTTTACAAATACGTACTCGCGGACCTACACCTGGCATGATACAAGAGCCGTTGCGGCCCCCTTCGCCCAGACCGGCCAAAATAGCGTAGGCGACAGAGTTGGCCAGATCGTTTCCGGCCCCCACGGCGTTGTAACCACAGCCGCGAATAAATTTGGCAACCTGACAGGCGATTTTACCCATGTCGCTATAGCCGTTGCCGGTTGCGCCTTCGGAAGTCCAGGACGGTGCGGTAGCAACGTTATCGTAGTCCATCGGTGTGGCGATAACGATCACCGATTTTGGCTTGAACGGAAAGTCTTTTTCCCAGGAAAGGGTGCGCTCATCAACCGCGTCATACAGCGGATCATAAACAAAGCGCTTGTCGAATTTGGCAATACCCACACGTACGGCACCAAACAGGCGGGCGGTAGAGCGGATCATGTCAGCAGCCCGCTTGCCGCTTCCCCAGTCAAATTGCTCCTCAACGACGTCAGTCTGGTCCCAGCTGTGCATTGGGGTGTTTGGCTGGGTAAAGGCTGAAGCACGAGACTTAGCAACCACCAACGGGTACCAGGCTGCGTGGCCGATAGCGCGGTCAGCCTGACCGTAACCTACTTTGTTATTGTCAAAGTGATCGCGGTTTTCGAATGTCTGGATCGCATCATTAAAGTTAAAATCTTTTTTCCACAGGCGAGCATATTGCTCGGCACGCTCAGGGTTTCTGATCTTTGACAGGTAAGGGCTTGTTGCATGACACAGCATAACGTCACGCTGGTCTTTAGGCTTAAAGTCTTTGTCAACTTCGATCCCTGGCGTATTGGTCGAGCCCTCTAAGGATGTTTTCGATGCGCCTAATACGGCACCGCCAGTCAGCATCGCGGCACCGCCGCCGAGTACGGTTTTCTTAAAGAAACCACGGCGAGACATGTTCGGCAGATCGTCGTCTATCTGATCGGCCACGTTCTGGTTTTCTACTTGATTTGTCATAAAGCACCATTCTCTTTATAGAAAAGGGAATATAAAAATGTTGAAAAAAGATTAAACAACTTGGATTAGTTCAATATCGAAGATCAGAGCCGCATTCCCCGGAATTTTCGGTGGTTTTCCCATTTCGCCGTAAGCCAATTCTGCTGGCACGTAAACACGCCATTTAGAACCTTCAGGCATCATCTGCAAAACTTCGGTCCAGCCTGGGATCACACTCTGGATCGGGAATTCTGCTGGTTCGCCTCGCTCATAAGAGCTGTCAAAGACATCGCCGGTGATCAGCATGCCGTGATAATGAACAATCACATTGTCGACAAGCCCGGCCTGGCGGCCTTCGCCCATTTCAACCACCTTGTATTGCAAGCTGCTGTCGGTAGTGATGATCCCTGGTTTCAAGGCGTTTTCCGCCATAAACTCCTGGCTTCGACCTGCGAGTATTGCCGCCTCTTTTTGACGCGCTACTTCTACACGGGCAGCAATGGTCTTGAATGCTGTTTCTACTTCCTGATCAGTGACTGGTGCTTCTTTTTCGTTGAAGCTGTCTAACACACCAGCGAAAGTGGCTTCCATATCCAAACCGTCAAAATTGTGTGCCAGCAGGTGGCGGCCAAACTGCCACCCCATGCCGTAGCTGACTTTTTGTTCATCAGTGTCGAGGGATATTGGCTTAATCTCTTTCATGGGAATTGCCTTTGTTTCTGTACGTTGGTTTTGAACTCGGTTTGAATCAGTAGTGATTAGTGCGCAGCTGCAGCATCGAGTGCTGGCAGCGGTAAGATCATTTCCGTCCCCGGCTTCATAAAGCTCTGATGGCAGGCGTTGCAGGCTTTAATGGTGGTCAAAACACCTTTCATGCTGGCGGCAGGATCGTGGTTTCGCACAGCCATACGCAGGCCGAAAGTTGCGTTTTGCAGTGCTTTTGACTGGCTTTGAAATTCCGCTCTTCGCTCAAGCAGGTCATCTACGGTATTGCTCTTCTCGAATGACCCCGGAACAAAAAAGAAGTCGTTGTACACCTGAGATAGCTGAGCCAGACCATCGACACGGTTCAGGATAGTGAAGCCGTTCCATTCTTTTTTCCCTGTGGCGATGGCACCAGCATCCATCAGGGTTGCGCCCATGAGCTGGTGGACGCCTTGTCGAGCTTGAATGGCTGGTTCGGCCTCGCTGTAGGGATCGGGCATTTTCTTTGCCACGGCAGAGCCACAGAATGCGGTGGCTGCCAGGGTGAGAGAAAGAACAGTCTTTTTCATCTTAAGGGTTTCCTCACTGCTTGCTTACAGGGGAAAGCTTTTGGCCCATAGAATGTTTATGGTGTTGAGAAATGGGTTAACCATCTGCAACTAATCAGGGATAATGGGCTCGTTCGCTTACCAATTAATTTAAGTACCGGTCGGTACATAGCGATAAGAATAGTACCCTCTATGTACCGTGCGGTACATAGAGGCAGTTCAAAAAACGTAGCATTCAATCTGAAAACAGATGTTTTATTGATTTAGAGCAAAAACCACTTTTGGGGTATGGACATTAAGATGGCGGAAAAAGTGAAACGTCAGCGTTTTTCAAAAGAAGAGTGGCTGGAAGCAGGATTAAAGATGTTATCTGCTCAAGGAGTGGATAAGCTGACGATAAGCAGTCTGTCGCGGACAGTAGGTGTGGCGAAGACCAGTTTCTACTGGCATTTTAAAGATCGACAAGATCTGTTGGATCATATGCTGGATTACTGGGCATCGGAGTTCAACCTGGTGATCACTGAAAATCAGAGACTGATGGAACTTGAACCCGCTCAGCGTTTGCAGGCTATTACAGAGATCGTAATTGAAAAAAAACTGTTGAAGTATGAGCTGGCTATCCGTGCCTGGGCTGCGCATGACGACTCTGCACTGGCGATGTTTGAGCGTATCTACCAACGGCGAATGGAAGTGATCCGTCAGGTGTTTGCCGATGCAGGCTTTGATGAGAGCGAGCAGGAAGTGCGCGCGCAAACTTTTCTTTGCCATCTTGCCTGGGGCGGGACGATGCAAGGAGAGGCCCACTCGCATCGAGCGGTTGTTGAAAAGCTAATACCGATTGCACTTAAAAAGTAATATTGTTGATAATAATAAAAGCGCCGCTCGTTACTGATGCGGCGCTTTTTTAATCGTTGTAACTAACCTGGCTTCAAGCTTGATTTTAAGGCGCTTTACTTTCTAGTTGGACTTGCTGCTTGTAGTTGGCAATCGCTGTATCAAATGGCTGTTTCTCGGCAA
>NZ_JAKRFQ010000149.1 GCF_022347985.1 Photobacterium sp. OFAV2-7 | reverse complement strand
CTTTGCAACCTATCTAACATGCAAACTTCAAAACGAACGAAGACACGCTAAATAAATAACGAACATCAAAATAATTATTTAGCTCGGAATAATAGAAACAACAGCGTTCTATTATTTACGATATAGATATTGACTGTATCGGGAAGAAGTCAGAAAGCTTACAGTCTTCAACATACCATGGCGTCAGCAATGGCTGTGATGATACTTTCAATTTAGGGCACATATTCATATTATGCTCTCACATGAAAATACAATTTAATTATCAGACAAATAAATTAAATGCATTAACACTATTAATTCAAATCACCCTTATTCACCATAAAGTGACATTGATAGGAAAATATTAAGTGCTAATGTTCAGCGTAATAACGCCGGAAGGACTTACTCAGAAGAAAGACGGAAAGAGAGCTTATGATCTACGTTATACCAGGCCGATAATATCGGCTGAGAGGAGGATTGCAATTTGAGGTACACGTCCATCTTATGTTCCTATCTGAAAAGCAATATTTAAAATTGATGATGTCATCATCCTATAGTTAATTTGATAAATATATATTCATGATCAATAAGTGTGATCGGAGCAAATAAAAATTCACCGATTTTATTCACAACACAGATGCACGATGAAAAAGATAATTGCACCACAATTCATATCAAATACTTATTACTGCAATAAAAACGTCATAAGTCATTGATTTACTATCGCCGCATTTAAAAATCAGGACTTTAAAATGAAACACATTGTTAAACCACTCATTTTTGCCGCAGCAACCTCTACGTTCTCCTTCTCAGCATACTCGGCAGAAATCAAAAACGTCATCCTAATGATTGGTGACGGCATGGGGCCGCAACAGGTCGGCTTATTGGAAACCTACGCCAACAATGCACCTCACTCTATCTACAAGGGTGAAACGACAGCCCTCTTTAAACTTGCCAAAGAGGGCGTTATCGGTTCATCACTAACTCATCCGGAAGATGCTATCGTGGTCGATTCGGCGTGCTCGGCAACGATGCTGGCGACTGGCATTTACACCGGTTCCGAGGTGATAGGCATCGATGCCAACGGCAACTATGTCGAAACCGTGCTTGAAAAAGCCAAACGCGCCGGCAAGGCCACAGGACTGATTTCCGATACCCGCCTGACCCATGCAACCCCCGCCGCCTTTGCCGCCCACCAGCCACATCGTTCGCTGGAAAATGACATCGCTTCTGACATGCTGGAAACTGGCGTCGATGTCATGTTGTCTGGCGGTTTGCGTCACTGGATCCCTAAATCGACCAATGATAAAGGTGCCGTCTATAAAGAGCTGCAAGCCCTTACCCAGGGAGACGTCAAGCTGAAATCCAAACGCAAAGACGACCGTAATCTGCTTACCGAAGCCCAAAATGACGGTTACAGCCTCGCCTTCAACAAGGAGATGCTCGAAGCCGCCCAGGGCGACAAGCTGCTGGGGCTCTTCGCCTACTCAGGCATGAACGATGGCGTTGCCTACACCAATTCGAAAAATGACCCGGATCGCACCCAACCGACTCTGAAAGAAATGACGGAAAAGGCGCTTGCCTTGCTATCCAAAGACAAGGACGGTTTCTTCCTTATGGTTGAGGGCGGACAGATTGACTGGGCGGGGCACAGCAACGATGCGGGCACCATGCTGCATGAGATGATCAAGTTTGACGAGGCTGTGGGCTCCGTCTATGAGTGGGCCAAAGATCGTGACGATACACTCATCATCGTCACTGCCGACCATGAAACCGGATCGTTCGGCTTTAGCTACTCATCGAACGACCTCCCGGCACCAGAGAAACGTTCAGGCGAGGCCTTCCAGAAACGCGACTACGCCCCTAACTTCAACTTTGGCAAATATGACATTCTTGATGGTCTCTACAACCAGAAACTGAGCTATGCCGCCATGCTGGGCGAGTTTGACAAGTTAGAGTCATCGCAACAAACAGCGGAAAAGCTGGCTGATATCGTCAACGCCAACAGCAGCTTCCCGATCACCACGGCACAGGCTGCTAACGTTCTGGAAACCAAGCCAAACCCGTACTTCAAAGGTAACCATAAGTACCTCAAGCTGAAAGACATCCCGACTATCAAAGACTTTGATGCCTTCTTCCCGTATAACGACCGTGGCAACTTGCTGGCTCGCGAGCAGGCAACAGCCCAAAATACCGTTTGGGGCACAGGTACCCATACCCACACGCCAGTCAACGTCTTTGCCTGGGGACCGCTGAAAGAGATTGTCCCGGTGTCGAAAATCATGCACCACTCGGAACTGGGCGAGTACATTAAAGGCCTGGTGAATTAAGCACACAGAAACATTCTACCGCTTTGTACAAACAGCCTTGGGCAACTGCCTGAGGCTGTTTTCTATTCAGCGCCAACCTACTTCAGATCAGATATTCACACCCAACCAACAAGTTGTGAATCACCGCAGCATCACCTTCTTCCATAGTTTTTGCATTTTTCCTGCACATTGCTCTCATAGACTACCCACCAAGTAGAGACGTTCAACATGGACATCATGCCATCTCACTCACATAGGGAAGCCATTATGATCTTTCACTCTGCAACTCAGCAGCCAGTCATTGCCCCAGCTATAGCCCCTTTCATAATCAGACAGTTATTCGCCTTAGTGGCAGTGAGCTCAATGCTTGCCTTAACAGGTTGTGACGGCTCGTCAGCCGAAAGTACTGCAACAGCGAACAGCTCGACTGCCAGCGGCTATAAAATCGTAGATACCAATCAAACAGATTGCTACAGCTCATCAACCGGCCTCGTCACCCCCTGCAGTGGCCAGGGACATGACGGTGATTACACCGGCAATCAGCCAAGTTACACCATCAGTTCAGACGGGCTGACAGTCACAGACAACGTTACAGGCCTTATCTGGCAACAAAGCTCCGATTTAAACAGTGACGGAGCGGTAAACTATGCAGATAAGCTCACGCAGAGTGACGCTGTTACTTACTGTGATGACCTTAGCTTTGCGGGGCGACAAGACTGGCGCCTGCCTAGCATCAAAGAAGCCTATTCCCTGATCTTGTTCAGTGGAAAGGATCCCAGTTCATATACAGGATCTGACACCTCAAGCCTTGTTCCTTTCATCGATAGTACCTTCGACTGGGCTTTCGGTGACACCACCACCGCCGATGGAATTAACGCCGGCGACCGGATTATCGATGCCCAGTATGCCTCTTCCACTCTCTACCTGAGTACGACAATGAACGGCGACCCGACGATGTTCGGTGTTAACTATGTTGACGGCCGTATCAAAGGTTACCCGACGCATATCAAGGAGTTCTATGTGCGCTGCGTGGCAGGCAACACCGAGTACGGGGTAAACGCATTTGTCGACAACGGCGACGAAACCGTGAGTGACAACGCGACGGGCTTAATGTGGCAACAAAATGACAGCGAAACTACCGACTGGGACGATGCAATCTCTCAGTGCGAGACGGCAACAACCGCCGCTCATTCAGATTGGCGCTTACCCAATGCCAAAGAGCTACAGAGTATCCTGGACTACACGCGTACACCGGATACCGACGGTGAGGCCGCGATAGATCCAATATTCAACGCCACTTCATTCACGAACGAAGAAAACATCACCGACTGGGGATATTACTGGAGCTCAACCACACATGTAGACAACGATGAAAATGGCAGCAATGCCGCTTATGTCTCTTTTGGGCGAGCACTCGGTTACATAAGCGGCAACATTCTTGATGTTCATGGCGCGGGGGCTCAGCGCAGCAACGACAAGCTCGACGTATCTACCGAGCCCGGCGCACTATCGGCAACCGGTTCAAATGGCACCTTTTATTACAAAGGGCCACAGGGTGATATTTTAAGAACGGGCAACAAAGTAAGGTGCGTTCGAAGTATTACCTAACACAATCACTACAAGGACAATCTGGGCTGAATGAAGTCAATAAACACCGAGATCCGTCGGGCTACCGACGATGACTTGTAAAATACCGCGTTGACCTGCTCCCTTGCGGTATTGGTGAGCTTTTCAGGCTCCAGCAGCGGGATCAAGCGACCCGCGGCAATGTCTTCATTCACCATAAACCCCGACAGGCAGGCAATACCATTTCCTGCCAATGCAAGCTGACGGACGGTTTCACCATTGCTGGAAGTGATTGTCGGTTCTATTTGGCCGCCGCCTTTAAGCGGCCAGTTATTCAGCACTTTTGCCCCGGTAAAGCCAATCAGCTCATGTGTGGGTAGCTCCTGCACCTGATATGGAATACCCCGGCGGGCTACATAATCAGGCGAGGCGACAATATACAGAGGACTTCGGCCTAATAAACGGGCATGCAAGGTTGAATCGGTAAGCTTACCAATCCGAATAGCCACATCGGTTCTCTTTTCCAGCAGATCAACAAACCCCTCGTTCGATGTCAGCTCCAGCTCAATATCGGGATAGGTATCCTTAAATGCCTGGATCAACGGCACCAGTTGATGAAAGACAAAAGGGCTCGCGGCATCGACACGCAATCGCCCCTTTGGCAGTTCACCACGCAAAGTCAACTCGTCTTCCGCTTGTTGGATCTGCTGCAGACCTAAACGTACCGACTCAACAAATTGACGCCCCTCGTCGGTCAGCTCGACCCGTCGAGTAGTGCGATTGAGTATGGTAACACCAAGCTGCTTTTCCACTTTACTCACAGCACGGGATACGCGGGCAACCTGGATCTCGAGCGCATCGGCCGCAGCCGAAAAACCGCCGCTGTCGGCAACCGCCAGTAAAATTTCCAAATCATCCGAGCGTGTCAGCATTGCTATTTCTCATTGAATCATTCTGAATTGTTGCAGTTATAACAAATATAATTGCTAAAACACATCAGATCTAAACACAATGAATAATGATGATAAAACCCGTAACAAAACAATGAAAGCAAGCTTGAGTAACAACCTAATCTTTATCGGGTTGTGCTTGTGTTAGTAACACAGCTGCCTGCTACCAAAAATAATCAGTAGCCCGCCACAAAGCTTTTGAATAAAGCCCTGCACTTTTCCAAACATTCGTTGAACGCGGCTTGTGGTCAGTATTATCGCCAGACTGCCATACCACCCTGCTGATATCACAAATACAATAGCGATCAACTCGATAAGCAATTTATACCCTGTCGTCTCAGGAATTGAGACAGAAAAGATCGAGCTATAAAACAACAGTGATTTCGGATTACAGAGATTGGTTAGCACCCCTTCGCGAAAAGCTGTCAGCTTGCCGGTGTCTGCCGCCACTCCGTCAGCAGATGCATTGCCAAGTGAACAGACAGGCTTTCTGAACAATTGTATACCAAACCAAATCAGGTATACGGCACCGCAGATCCGTATAACTATCAACAACCAGGATAACTGCGTTATCAATGCCTTCAATCCGAACAGTGCGCAAGCTGCCCACAACGCATTGATCAGTGCTATCCCCGCCGTTAACCACAAGGCGTGTTCCCTGCGAGATATTAGCGCTTTATTGGTAACTGCCACAAACGACGGACCGGGACTCATCACGCCAAACAGGCAAATCACCATGGATGACAACAGTATTGAAAACTCGCTCAAAACTAACTCGAATAGAAAAGAAATTGTGATTGCTAATCTAGGTCACCCTATAACAAAGGTAAAATCTCAAAATGCTAGTTCACTGATAGTTAAACAGTATCAGCAGAGTAAGCGCCGAGCGTCAACCAATTTACAGCGGCCTCAACTAATGCATTCTGGCTCTTCGTATTCCATGCAACTGCGACAGTGATAATGGAAACATCACTATCTAGCGGTATGAGCACAACATTTTCAGGCGCGAGCTTGGTCGCAGAAGAAGGGACAATAGATATACCCTGGCCGCAGCCGACATAGGCTATCTGAGCCGTTATCGATCGCACCTCATGTAATATTCGAGGGCTAAACCCATGGGCATTACAGGATGATGTAATTAAATCGAAATAAGCAGGGCTGACACTACGGGCTGTCGCAATAAGCGGCTGGTCGATAAGGCTTGAAAGCGAGATTTTACCTTTACTTGCAAGGTGATGCTCTTTCGGTAAGGCAACAGCAAGCGTATCTTTAACAAGAGGTAGAATGGAGATCCCGTCATTAACCTCGCCGTGCCAACGAATGAAAGCCATATCCAGTTGGCCCGATATAAGATCCGCCGTTGCCTCCGCACTATCAATCTCACGCACAAACGCGGTGGAGTCAGGGAAGTCCTGTTTAATGTAGCTCAGCATCTTGGGGACGATATCCAGCATTGCCGTCGAGACGGCACCGACTTGCAGGAAGCTCGATTGTCCCTTTGCGACTTCATTGACAACGCGTTCTAACGAAGCCATATGATCAGCGAACCTTTGCACTTCAGGGTAGATAGCTTTCCCGACAGGACTGAGCTTGGTTCCTCTGCGAGACCGTTCAAACAGCTTTAGTTTTAAGGAGTGTTCCAGTATTTTTATTTGCTCGGTCAAGGGGGGCTGTGACATACCAAGCCGCTTAGCTGCTTTGCCGAAATGCTCTTCCTCGGCAACGGCCAGAAACATCCATAGCTGCTTCATCAGACGGAAGTTAATCGTGCTCATTATTGCTCTCTGCCGTAATTTCTATCGGTATTCTCTCAATAGTAAACAAACTTCCTCCGGGATATTGATATTTAATTCATATCACAGAGATACAAACAAAGTAATTTACCTATCAATAAACTGACTCAATACTGGTGCGCATCCCCTTTTGACATACGTCAGATGTAGTCAGACGTCATTGTAGTTTTCATTTAGCAAACCGAGAGGAATACATGGCACTAGAGCGCAAAAAACAATCTTTTTCATTCCTTATTGATGAAACACAAGTAACCCTTTCTGCGCTTCTCCGTGACGGGCACAAAGCGCCAATCTTGTTCTTACATGGTTTCGGTTCAACAAAGGAGGACTATGCCGATATCGTGAACTTCTCATGTTTCGACGGGCATCCATTCCTGGCTTATGATGCGCCGGGGTTCGGAGAAACCGAGTGTCAGAACTTGCAGCAGGTTGATCTTACCTTTCTGGTCAAAACAGCCCTTAAAGCCATTGAGATGGTAAGATTTGAGCGATTTCACCTTGTAGGCCACTCAATGGGCGGTTTAACCGCTCTGCTTCTGGCAAGCATGCTCTCCGAGCGGGTTCTCAGCTTTACCAATATAGAAGGAAACATTGCTCCGGAAGACTGCTTTCTAAGTCGCCAGATTGTCGAATACCCGGCTCTTAGCGATGAACAGTTTTTTGACAGCTTTATAGAAAGGACAAGTCAGTCGGAAGACTATGCGAGCGCATTATACGCGGCCAGCCTCAGGCACAAGGTGAAAATCGATGCCGTAAGGGGCATTTTTTCATCCATGGTCGAATTATCAGACCATGGCAGGTTGATGGACACCTTTCTCGGGTTACCATTTCCGAGGATGTTCATGTACGGCGAACAAAATAACCACCTGTCATATCTGGACCACATCAAGTCACACGGTGTCAGGTTAGCCAGGATTTCACATTGCGGGCATTTCCCGATGTACTCAAACCCGACAGAAATGTGGCAGTCCATCTACTGCATGGTCGCAGGAGGGAGAGGCTAAGGCCTCCCCTGGCCCTACTATTCTCGGTTAATCCTCATAGACTGAATACAAAAAACGGCCCCGAGCACTTGCTCGGGGCCGTTTCCGTT
>NZ_JAKRFQ010000148.1 GCF_022347985.1 Photobacterium sp. OFAV2-7 | reverse complement strand
ATGGCGAGTTGGATCTCGGCATCATCCACAACGCAGATGTCCCTGACAGCCTTGTCACCGAACATCTTATCAACTCGCAAATGGTTGCTGTGGTTGGCGAGGGAAACCCGTTGGCCCAGCAAAAAACGATCAGCTTCAGTGATTTTTTCAAAAACGAACTCGTGATGTTCAAGCAAGGCTATTTTCACCGAGAATTCATTGATGATGTTTGTCATCACCATCAATTGACACCTCAAATCGCCTTCGAAACCAACCTGCTGCCAATGATTTTGAAAATAGTCCGTAATGATTTTGCCATTACGGCACTGCTGGAAATGGTGACACAGCATGAACAAGGATTGTCGGCCATTCCTTTTAAGCAGCCTGTATACCTTGATATTGCGATTGCATGGCGAAAAAACGGGTATTTGTCTGTTGCTGATCGTGCCTTTATGGAATTTGTTAAACAACACTGCCAATAGCAACCTTCACTAATTAATTACGCTATCAACTAGTTCATACTCTATAAGCAACAGTTATTATAATGACGCCATATTGCTACTTTATTAGAATTTCCTTCAAAACTATCAATTAACTCTTTTGTTACAGCTTTTTTCATATTAGTTTTCAAGCCAGTAGCACAATAAAAATACGCCGCCTAAAATACTGCTTTAGATCATAAATACCACCGTTATATGTCGAGTAAATGCCACTAATTAGGTAAATTGGCCATAAATAATGTGTAAGAAAGTATTTTTATATACACACATTTTCTTTTAATTGGTTTTATTTTGTAGTTTAAGAGGACACTTCCATGTTGGAGCTTTTAATTGGTCTTCTGGTTGCTGCGGGTGTAGGTCGATACATCTTCAAGGGATACACAGCAACTGGAGTGCTATTAACTGGCGGTATAATTTTGCTTGCCATCACAGCGGCATTAGGTAAGAACGTACTGCCTACTGGCGTTACATCGACAGGCAACGCAGTCACTGATGTATTTGAGTATATTAAATACTTGCTAATGTACCGTGCCGGCGGACTTGGCATGATGATCATGATGCTTTGTGGTTTTGCAGCCTACATGACCAAGATCGGTGCCAACGACATGGTTGTGAAAATGGCGTCCAAACCACTACAGTTTATCAAATCACCTTACATTCTGATGGTTGCCACCTATTTCGTCGCCTGCCTAATGTCTCTTGCCGTTTCATCTGCAACTGGCCTGGGTGTATTGCTAATGGCAACCCTATTCCCACTGATGGTAAATATGGGTATCAGTCGCGGTGCAGCAGCAGCAATCTGTGCGTCACCAGCAGCTATCATTCTGTCTCCAACTTCGGGTGATGTTGTCGTAGCAGCTGAAGCTGCAGGCATGGAATTGATCGACTTTGCCTTCAAGACAACGCTGCCAATTTCTATTGTCGCAATTATCGCCATGGCGGCTGCTCACTACTTCTGGCAGCGCTACCTGGATGACAAAGAAGGCGTGGTTCACGAGAAACTGGACGTTAGCGAACTGACTGTCGATGCACCAAAGTTCTTCTGCATCCTGCCATTCACGCCAATCATCGGTGTACTGCTATTCAGCGGTAAGTTATTCCCTCAACTACACATCGTCACTATTTTGGTGATCTGTATGTTCCTTGCTGCAGTGATCGAGCTTATCCGTCACCGTAATTCAAAAATGGTATTTGAAGGCCTGGATGCTGCGTATAAAGGGATGGCTGATGCCTTCTCAGGCGTGGTTATGCTGTTGATTGCGGCCGGTGTGTTTGCCCAGGGTTTGAAGTCTGTTGGTTTCATCGACAACCTGCTGCACCTTGCTGAAATCGCAGGCGCCGGCGGTATCTTCCTGATGATCCTATTGGTTGGTATCACAGCAATTGCAGCTGTCACTACCGGTTCAGGTAATGCTCCGTTCTACGCTTTTGTAGAACTCATCCCTAGCCTTGCGGCCAAAATGGGCATCAACCCGGCGTATCTGGTAATCCCTATGCTTCAGGCATCTAACCTTGGCCGTACCATTTCTCCGGTATCTGGCGTTGTTGTTGCCTGTTCGGGCATGGCGAAGCTATCTCCGTTCGAGGTTGTTAAACGTACTTCTGTACCGGTCTTTGTTGGTATTATCGTGGTAATCATTGCGACCCAAGTTATGGTACCGGCGGCTTAAGCCACCCTATCGAACTGAAAAAGCCCACGGTTTATGTGGGCTTTTCTTTATAAACAAACACTTAAGCACGAAAATTATCTAACTAATACACTCAGCCCCCACGAGAAATACCCACTGGCACCAATTTCCAGTTCATCTTTTTTATAAAGTCACTCATCACGAAACTTTATATTGTTTTTAACGCAATCACATCCACCCGATATGCAATTTGTGTTATAAAAAATAAATAATAAGAATATTCTAGCGATATTAATACCAATACACTGAATCGTGATAAAACGCCAAAAATTCAATTATGTATATAAGTGATATCCCATCTACATTTTATTTTAAGCGGAGTTATACCGCATTTTTTGTAATGACATTTTTGTCGTAACAAAAGCCATTTAATGACTTGTGGAGCCAATGATGCAGCTTCAGCTGTCAAGCCATGACTTTTGATGTAGAGAGGGAATATCTATGCGAAAGAATACCCATGTCACAGACAATGAAATAGTCTTGGATCCCAATGCTCAGCTGGTTACGACAACCAACTTGAAAGGCGTCATTACCTATGCCAATGACGAATTCGTTGACATCTGTGGTTATTCAGCAGATGAGCTCGTTGGTCAGCACCACAACATTATCCGACACCCCGATATGCCGCCCCAGGCCTTCGCTGACTTATGGCAGCATCTCAAGACAGAGCAATCATGGCGAGGCATTGTCAAAAATTGCTGCAAAGACGGTAGTTATTACTGGGTTGATGCTTACGTCACCCCATTGTATGAAAACAATCAAGTCTGCGGGTACCAGTCGGTCAGGCGCAAGCCCAGCAGTGAAATGATTACCAGGGCTGAACAAATCTACCAGCAGCTCAACCAAGAGAAAAACCCGTATTCATTCCAGTTCTCTGTCATACATAAAATGCTACTGTGTCTGGTAATAACTGTCTTGACGATAGCTGCCGTGCCTTTCTTTGTGCCTGACTATGTGGAGTTCAGCGCCCTACTGCCTCTAATTCTGGTTTTCTTGCTTTTCCGAAACGAGTTACTGACAACACCTTCCTTTTTGAAGCAACTGACAAACCAGTACGACAGCCTAACCCGGATTATCTATAGCGGAGATACCAAAGAGTCTATTGCCAAGTTTCACCTCCAGTTAGGTGATGCCCGGCTGAAAACCGTACTGGGACGTGTCGATGATGCCTCAAGCACGCTGGCAAACGTTGCTGATACGCTGCAACAGGCCTCCACATCAGCCAAGGCATCTATCACCGAACAAGACAAGGAAACACAGATGATTGCCTCGGCCATCACCGAACTATCAACCGTATCTAACGAAATTGCTCAGAATACCCAGCTGACAGCAGACAAAGTTGCCACCGCCCAACAGCAATGTATCAAAACCACCGAGGCACTCAATTTAACCCAGCAGGCTATCAGTGAATTGGAGCAGGAGACAGAAAACACCGCCGAGACGGCCAAGTCTCTAGTCAAAGTCTCCGATCAGATAGAAACCATGATGGTAGAAATACAGGGCATAGCTGAGCAGACGAACCTGCTGGCACTGAATGCCGCTATCGAAGCTGCCCGAGCAGGAGAGCAAGGGCGCGGGTTTGCTGTCGTCGCCGACGAAGTACGTGCTCTATCGCAACGAACACACGGTGCCACTGAAAAAATACAGCATGGCATCAACGATATTAACTCAACCTTGAACCAATGGCAGTCACGGACAACCGTCAGTATTGAGAAGACCAAAGAATGTGTCGACAACACAGATACAACAGCCCAAAGTATTAGAGAAGTTGTTGCTATGGTTGATGAAATGGCAGAGATATCGACTCAGATTGCCACGGCAGCCGAAGAGCAAGGAATGGTCTCAGCTGAAATCAGTAACAATGTTAACCAAATCTCATATTCTTCGACAAAAAATCTGGAACAAGTAGAAAAGATGGAAAAGTCATCCATTTTAATGCGTGAAAAAGTTACCATGCTTAAAGGACTTGGAAAGTCCTTCGGCTAGTCAAACACTTAGCTTATTATGAATGGGCGGATTTTGAGCTCTGTTCAATTATATTTGCATTTTGTTGCTTAACAATTTGAACTGTATCATAATTTGCTCGTCTATAACTTCAATCATGATGCATTACTTACAGTACTGAAAAACCAATATGGCAAACCCGCTCGACGATAATATCACTTATATCAGTCTTCAAAACCTGAAGGTTTCACTCACTGATATGTTGATCACTAATAGCAATGATGGTGCCCAGACTCAATTACGCATCAAAGAGGCCGAATTACTCAAGTATCTCTGTCAACGATACCCGAATGTAGCGCTTCGTACTGACATCGCGGAAAACGTGTGGGCGAACACCTATGCGTCAGAGTTTACTATTAACCAAACGGTTAACAGTTTACGCTCGAAGCTATTCAACCAAGGTAAGGCCCTGATCATTACCGTACCCAAACGAGGCTACAAGCTAGGGGTGCAGCCTGAATTTCATACCAGCATCCCCCCTCTTCCAGAAACTAACGATGCAGGGCCAGAGATAACAACAACAGCCAAACCTGAAACCGCTGTCCCAGCCCCATCGCCGAAGAAGAAGAAAAAACCAGAGATCAGGCTTAGTAAACCTATGTTCGGCTTAATCACCATTCTCGCCAGTTTACTGATTGTGTTCGGTGTCAGCTTTACTCAACAAGAAGACATTGAGGCAGTGCGAATAAATAATACATTTATACTGTTTACTCCAAATGAGAATGAACTCAAACTGATAAATGAAACATTGCAATCAACCCATTATGACTATATCGATAAGGTCAGTGCCACTATTTACGGGTGTGGAGAGGACAAACAATGCATAAATATCACCCCTTAATTAAGCTACTGACTAGTATCATCGTTCTTAGTCTGGTGCTCTTGTTTCTCAAAGGGAAATTCACACCGGTCTTCTATAAGATCAATGGCTTTTGGCAAGCCGAATCAGTAAAAGGTGAAGCCTTTTACATGGAGTTTGATGGCAACACCTTAAATATCTACGGTCAAGACGAGCGAGCCAAGAAATTCAATGTTCGCTATGATGCCCAGTATCAAAAAGACAGCAATGGTCGAATAGTACTAATTCAAGTATTTGCTGACTCGGATAGCAAATCACTGAAAGACAAGATTGATAAAAGTACCAAGGTTTTCAGCTCAATGCGATTTAAAAAAGTTGGCGAGAACGTAGTAACCAGCTTCTATAATGGTGAAAACCTAATAGTCTACAAGTTAAAGCCAATCGAGTAATACGTAACCATATTGCATCGGTGATAATTCTGACCACTCGGCTTCTTTCACCGATGCATAAACCCCATTGGCAGGATGATAAACGTTAGTCGATGATATCTTCTATTATCTCTTCACGACGTTCTTCCCTACGCTCTTCTCGTCTGTCTTCACGTCGCTCTTCCCTTCTATCCTCCCTGCGATCTTCGCGCCTTTCTTCACGGCGTTCTTCAACACGCTCTTCATGCCAATCATCCAAATCGGCATGAACCGTTGGCGCAAACATAGTGAAAACTAAAAGTAGTGAAGAAACCGCCTTGGCATTCATTACATTCTTAATCATGATTTATTCCCCTCAATAAATAGCTATGGTTGCCATAGCGTTAAATACAAGAGGAATATTTAATAACTTGAGGATTATCAGCAAGTTGAATATATATTTTTTAGGTTTGGTAAATAAGTTGATATAAAGTAAATATAAAACAGCCAAGGCACGCAACATGCCTTGGCCATTAACCATTATGTTAATTGCTGTTTTCGTAACTCGGACACTTGTTCAAAACCTATCCCCCAATTATCGGTATTGATCTCATCAATTACCACAAAGGTCGCTTTCGGATCCTTGCCTAAAACATCCACCATAAGTTGAGTCACACCTTGAATGATTTCATTCTTCTGCTCACAACTTACCCCTTCATCGGTCACTTTCACATTAATGTATGGCATCTGGTTATTCCCTCATTACTCGCTATGCATCTGCGTACATTTTATTGACGATACGCCAATGACCGTCCTCTTTTAGCAAACCCAGAAAGTCGATATAGATACTTCCTAAAAGTGGACACAACACCTTCACCATCGCTTGCTGACCAATAACATCAACAGACAAGATTCGGTACACATACTCATCGCCATTGGTTACAGGCTTTTGCCTCTGTGCCACCAGCGCTAACCACTCATCCAGACTACGCCTTAAATCTGGTGCCTTGAGATATGCATCGGAATGAAATATCTCGCGCAGCTTTTTCGTGTCCCCATAATGAAGGCCGTCAAAATAGCGCTGTATGACCAGGCTTACTTGCTCGAGTTCGGTAAACTCATGCTCACTAAGCTTCATCACCCCCTCCTTCTATACAGCATTAACCAAAGCATTTTCACCTTGCTCAGCAGCAAGTGAGGTAGCAAAACTTGGCATAGACAAGACATGATCAATCATCTTTTGTGCTTTTGGGGGAATGTTGATGTCGACTGGAAACCCTTCACCCCAACGAGAGTATACGGCTAACATGATGTCAGCAGCAGAAACGTGCTCGCCCCCCAGGAAGTGATAAGTGGTCAGCTTATCTTCGACCACTTGCCACAGTGTGCGAATATTAGATGCTGCTGCCTCAAAGACCTGATTTCTTAGTTCAACATTTTCAATTGAATTCGCCGCAAAAAAGAGTCGGCTATAAGCGGGATGCATAGTTGCGTTGGCAAACATAATATCTTGAATGGCAGATTGCTTGGCAACAGGGTCATTATCCGGCCACATCTTATTGGGATGTTTGCTTAGAAGGTGAATCATTACCGCTGCCCCCTCGGTCAACGTTTGATCACCATCGAGCAATACAGGTACCGTGCCCACAGGGTTAATCTCTGTAAAACTTTCAACTGTTTGCTTATCAATGAGAGTGACTTCCTGTCCCAATTCACGTAGCACGACTTGAGTGGCAAGCGAACAGGCACTAGGCAAAAAATATAATGTATACATAACTTATCTCCGTTTTGACTAAATTGACTTCCCAGCATGGTGAAGTTTGTTCTTTCAGCCTTGTGTTGCTGACAGAGAAAAGATTAGTGAAATAGACTGATGCGATATATAGTAACAATACGAACCATATGTTTCTAAATTGGAAACAGTAGAGCCAATGTGTGGGCATACAATGAATATGTTAAGAGCAATTGAATTATTTGTGCGTTTAGCTGAAGTGGGGAGTTTCACTCGGGTTGCGGAACAAAATCACACATCCAAATCAATGATCAGTAAAGAAATAACTCGCCTTGAAGATGAGCTGGGGGTTCGTTTGCTGCATAGAACAACCCGCAATATTACGCTCACTCATGCTGGCGAGGGATATCTTAAATACGCTCGTGACATTTTGGCTAAACTCGATGATGCAGATGCCTTTGTACAGGCGCTACAACAAACACCGCGAGGAAAACTCAAGATTAATGCCCCTATGGCATTAGGCATTACAGACCTGTCCAGACTGTTTGCCGATTTTATGCATGCCTATCCAGATGTAGACCTCGATAT
>NZ_JAKRFQ010000014.1 GCF_022347985.1 Photobacterium sp. OFAV2-7 | reverse complement strand
GCGTTGGGTATGACTTACGGTTTACGACGTTACAAGAGTTTCGACAGCTTTGGTCCCCTCATCTTTCTGCTGCTTACATGAAGGAGCTGGAAAAAGATATAGGGAAAAAAGGATCAAAATCTCGTGAGCGGGAGCTGATAAATGCCGGGATCACCATAACTTTCGATAAAGCGTGGGCAGTGTTTACTAAAGAGACTTTGTCTAAGCATTATGATAAGACACTAAAAATATATCCTTCACTGAGTCGTCTACCTGATTTATGTCGTTCTGTGTTGGTTAGTTTGGTTTTTAATCGCGGTAATAGCTTAGCATCAGACAGTAGTGATGATCGTCGCCGGGAAATGCGGGTTATTCGTGATATTTTGGCTAAGGCTGATGATAATGCTCTTCCTCGGGAAGATCGAAAAGCAACCCTTACAAAGGTTGAGAATGAGCTGATCTCCATGCAACGTTTATGGCCTCCTCGTACGGGGGTATATAAGCGGCGACAGAACGAAGCCAATTTATGGCGTAAAGGTCTACAAGATTGGCGATAGCGGCGGAGTTTATAGCATTTTTTGTTTAAAGTTTCATTTATGTCGTTTACTCCATGTGTATTACAAATGTAGTACATTTTATGGTGTGTGGTGACAAGTGTTCCGAGTTGGTTATAATAAAGGATATTTATTTACGTTAAGTATCTAGTATGAAAGAAGTACTATCTGACTTTGATGTGGCTGAGTATTTGGACAGTGAGGAAGTGATCCGGCTGTACCTTGATGAGGCAATGGTTACTGAACATCCTGAGTACATTGCCCATTCGAAGAAAAAAGCAGCTATGGCTAGAAAAAAGCTTTTAGAAAATAGCGTTTTATATCCTGCAAGTCATAATGAGAAAGTTAATTCTGCAGGCAGTTGTTAGTAAGTTGGTTCATGAGGTGGCTTTGCTTTTGGTGCTATGGATTATACCTTCACAGCCTATATCCCCTCCCCCAGGTCGTTCCCTGAACGGTATGGCGATCCTAATTTAACATTCCCTAAATGAATTCCCGCCATTGTAAACTCTGAACCTAAGATGAGTAATTTAGCCTCTGACCTTATTTATTATTCTCACAACAATACTTATTGATAAATAATATTGGTTTCATATTTAAACCGATTAGGATTATTATTGCTGAATTGGGAGAGCATACACAGAATAACCGAAATTATGTGTCTACCATGAATCCTTTCAAGGAGGATGTGTAGAAGAAAAAAGAGTTGCTTTATTTATTTGCGGCGGTTGCCAGTTTGTCCTGGTCGGTTGTAATGATCCCAAGACCACCAGCCAGTTGAAAGAGCGTGATGGCCTGAGTTATGAAATCAACAGCCAGACTTCGTTTACCGGCTTTCTGGTCGAAAATTACGACAACGGCAATCCCAAGAAACGCGCCAGATATGCCGACGCTATACTGCACGGCTCTTACGAAACCTGGTTTAATGACGGCCAGCGGGAGATCGTGACCAATTACAACAAACAACAGCTCGATGGCGATCACACAATAACGTATCCAACCGTTTTTCGTATCTGCTTCCCGCTAACCCGGGAAGAACCTTTTTTAATGGTCAGCTTTGGTCGTCACTTAGGTCAAAACCAGTACGTGCTTAAGCAACTGGCAATTGGTGGCCTATTGCATGATGTGGGGAAGACTCAGGTAAAAATTGAAGTACTGAATAAGCCCGCCCGCTTGAACGCAGACGAATTTGATCACAGGAAATTACACCAGGTGCTGTCTAAGCCCATTTTAGACAGCATTCCGGGTCTGACTGAAATGAGCCGCCAGGTCAGTCTTCTCCATCACGAGATGCTTAATGGTAGCGGCTACCCCTGAGGGGTGGCTGGCGATGATATTTCGTTAGTCGGCCGAAAGAGCGCGATTGTTGATATCTACGATGCCCTAACGGCAACCCGATGCTACAAAGAATCGATGAGTCCCGCTGCGGCATTTAAAATTCTCAAGACAATGGCTCCTCACCAGTTAGACAGTGACCTGCTCAATGCATTCATTCGATATATAAGTATCTACCCGGTGGGTTCTCTCGTAGCGCTTTCTGATGGGCGTGCTGGAATAGTGTGGGAAACCAGTGAAACGTCGCTTCTACGGCCTGTTGTCAAATGCTTCTATTCACTTAAACGCAGGCACTATATAGAAGTCAATGTCGTCAACCTTGCCGAAGACCAATCGCTCACAATCGAACGGGGATTAAGCCCGGGAAAGGAAAATATAGACCCTTCACCCTATAGGTAGCACAACCTGAAGCTAGGGAGCCGAACGCTATATATTGGCAGGTAGTATTCGGTATCCTTGCACAGACTTTGAAAGTCATTTTTGCCCCAAAATGTGTTGAGTTAACTCATCACAGCCATTACTTGCTCTAATGATATGTCTTTTTAGGAGCTGGCAACAGCTTGAAGCCATATTAAATTACTATTATATGATAAGTTAAACAACATCGGTCAGAGTGGAAAACGAACTACTTTGCAGAGGATCCCTTCTAGGTAATGTAAACCTGGAGGGGTAAATGAAAAAGTTAAAACAACAGTATCGAAGCCGTATTCAACGTCATAGTCGATATGGTTACTACTGGGAGGTCTATCCAAGCATTCGTAGTAGTACTCACAAGCACTTTTCAACAAGGCAAGAGAAGTCCTTCACCTAATTGAGTGTAAAGGGTATCCAGTTAAGCTCAGAGCTGCGAGAGGGAGAGCGCTAGCAAACCCTTGGGATGACTACCCATCCTATGTGTATGACATAGCCAAGAGCTGGAAGCATAACTCTAAACGGCGTAAGCAATACTACAAATAAGTTAAACAGAGCCCTTTATTGTGAGGGCTTTGTATTTTCAATTGGATAGATTGGCATTCAATGTATCATGTATCATGTTTCATTTTATAATGCGGCCTATTTTGATCGGGTGCTCTATGTTGGTTTTGCCCAAAATAATTTACGAGCTTCCCTAATTTTCATTACTAAAATGATGAAGTATTCAATGATAGGAAATGAATAAACGATGAAGGTCTACTTGGACGACGAGCGAGAAACACCAGAAGACTGGTGTAGAGTCTATTGGCCTGAAGAGGCGATAGCCCTGTTAGAACAAGGTTGTGTTACGCTAATCAGCCTTGATCATGACTTAGGCGATGATGAACATGGTACTGGCTATGACGTTGTGTTGTGGATAGAAGAAGCGGTAGCTGTCCGAGGGTTTCAACCACCAGAAATTCGTGTTCACAGTGCCAACTCATCTGCAAGGAAGAAAATGGAGTTGGGGATCGCTAACATAAAACGTCTTTCATCATCCTGAGTAAATCTTTGCTGCCCCATTCTTATTTAGAATAAAAGCTCATCCACAAGCCGAGAAGATTACTTCTCTATACATTTTCTAATGTTTTTGCCCGTTCAATCTAACTAACAGACATCTATTAAATCAGTGGCTATTCACTTTTCATAGTTAGCATTCCCTGTAGAGGCTTTCATCTGCAATTGGTTGTTATCAGTGATAAAAAATATGCCTTCCTTGCCCCTTCTTAATACTTAATCAGAACTTTTAACATTATTCTTATTAAACAATGAGTTGTAAGATTCTAACTCTGGCCCTGTGCAAACTCCAAATCCATGTGGATAAGGTATTTTTCCGGTTGGAACGCACAAAGTCCGGAGGTCATATAGCTTCATGCTACTTTGTTCGACATAGCGTTCTCCAAAATAGCGTTCTCTAAAGCTCTTAGGTGGACGTGGCTGAAATTGGAACAGAACTATGAGTGGATTCTCTTGCTTGTGTAAATCTGCGCCGATCGTTGTCTCAACACTTCCCAAACCAGCTCGCAACCTGCGCTCTTTGAGTTTAGATAGCTTGTCAGAGAGTTTAGTATTAAAGTCGGTATAGTTTTGAGTTTTGTTTCCCCAAGAATCAGGTGGCTTTGCAATCGGTGCTGTCTTAGGTCTATATGCAGGCCTAGCTCTTGATTCTGCGGTGTTTAGAGCAAGTTGAATTTGGAACATAAAACCATTTTGTTCTGGTTTTACATCAATGTTCCACAATACAAATGAAGTAAAGGCATACGACGCTACAACTAACAATCTTTTCATAGTCAGCACTCCAAGTAGAGTTTGCATCGATCATGACTATAACATGCTCAATATGGGGTGTTAATGATAATTAGCTCGATTGTTAACTTTTACTGCAAGGTATTGACAGATAAAAAGCCCCGCTCAGGATAGGCTGATAACTTATTTGGGATCTGACTGCAGGAGTATAGAGTAAAAACCATGTTCATTAGCGAGTGAGTGCAAAGCTCTGTCTTATATGGCTTTAGATTTAAAAACATAACGTACACACTATGTATATTAGTGTGTACGTTTTTTTCTCAATAAATCTGATAGAGCACTGCTTTCTTAGAGTGTCTCTTGGAGGCAAAAGGGTGGAACTGAGTTTACCTGGTATCAGACCAAACTGGTCTAGCTCATTTATGCCTCATTGCTTGTTAGTGCTAAAACTCATTCACAGTCTGTTAATGCTGATTAGTGATACATTTTCTAATCTTTGCTCTCCTCAGCGAGACACAATCAAAAGTTAGCCAATGGCTGACTTTGTTATGGTGTATAGAACGGATGTTATGTTCAATTCGAACATTGAGAATCTACTTAACTTAATCCACATTGTTATGTGCGAAACCAATAGCTTCACTGAATATTACTCTTTAACAAACACTTACAACTCTGAAGTGTATGAGAAACAAGTCCTGTTCAGCTGGGTAGATCTTACGAAGTATCCACTTGAGAACAAACACAAATGGAAGGTTTTCAGCTTTTGCATGCGTTCGATTTAACTCACTCAATTTCACCGATTCAATGCTCAAAATTTTTATCTGGCACATCTTACGACCATCTTCGTGAGTACAGGCATCTAAAACCTGACCAACAGAGAAATGACTATCTGACTTATCACGAATCGTCGCAGTCTTTTTACCGGTTAATATTTGACTTTCCAATCGTTGGAAAAACGTCATACAACTACTCATTGATTACACCTGATTTCTATTGAAATGTCCTAAGCACATAACGCATTGTTAAGTTGCAGCTAACAGCGACCACACTCAAACAAAGCCACCTCAATTACTAAAATCAACCAAATGTTGACTTGAGCAATTTGTGAAATTACAACAGTTTGTAGAAGTACACCGTTGCTTCTAACTCACCTGTTGAGCTACGAGCAAACTGTGGTATTTGACCAGCTTCTGTATAACCAATTGAGCGGTACAACGTTGATGCTATATCACCAAGTCGAGTGTCCAGAACAAGCAACGACAAACCTACTTCAGATGCTGCACTTTCCACCATGGACATCAAGCGTTTACTCACCCCTTTACCTCGACTATCGGTGTGAACCATAAGCTTTTCGACTTCACCACGGTGTAAGCCATTTTGTTTGGAGCAAATAGATAATTGGACAGCACCAACGACTTTGTCGCTATCAAATGCGAGGAATATCTTTCGAAAACCTGAGCCTAATTCTGCTTCGACAGACTTCCAATATGACTCAATTTCTACGTTATCGACAGGTGCTAAAAAACCAACCGAGGCTCCGTTTTGAATGCAATCAACAAGCAGCCCATGTAGAGGTTGCTCCATTCCTAAAATTGTACTGACTTCCTTTATTTCCACTGTTCTTTCCTTGTAATTTATTGCCTGCAATAAGGTGTGCCACACTGAACGATTAGTACCAAAACTGCCGAATCTAAAGCATCACCTTGATTGCTTGTGAACGTAGTTTGTTAAACGTATTATCTTGCGCGCTACATTTTGCCGGTTGACCACATATGTAGCTGCACTATTATCAACCGGATTGTCACATATGAGCATTGAGTCGAGGCCAAAGCCATTTGCACCAAATATATCAGCAACTTCACTATCACCTACCATCAACACCGTTGACTTAGATGAATTATGACAGGAGAGAGCGGCAAGAAAAGCCTCGTTGCTTGGTTTTCTATACCCAATTTCCGATGACCAAACTACATGATCAAATAACTTCGATAGACCTCTCATACCCAGATCATTTTCAAACTCTGCTGTTTCGCCTGTAACATTTGATAGCAGCACAAGTTGTGTACCTTGATATTTGAGCTTTTGAAGTAGAGGTACTGTGTAACTATACAACTCACCTGAAGATAGAAAGTGCCTTAGATGATCCAGCCCAACTTGTTTATCAAACTCCACACCATACTTTTCAAAAGCATCTTTCCATACATCCAACCAATGCGGTTGAAGGGCTTGTTCTGGAACATATAATCTTTGAATTTGTTCTTCGATTTCTTTGCCTATAACTCCGGCCATACTATGAACAAATACAGCTTCAAGAGACTTAACCAAACAACCCATTTTGCATAGAGTGTTTCCATAATCGAATACAACGGTTGAGTACATAGTTCCCTCTACGTTTAACCCCTGAAATAATGTGCCCCATGCAAAACCAACAAAGTGCACCGAACCTCATACCAAAACCGCCGAGTGTAACGGGTCTCCTTGATTGCTTGGTTATGTGGCTGAACTATTTAAAAGTTTGATTGAACGATTATGAAAAAAAGCATCGACTTCTAGTATAGATATACTTCCTGAGCTTAACTTGTAATCTATATAAGCCATACTTTCTATATCAATTTTTTGAAATGCAGCTATTACAAAGCTCGAAGAAAAACCATGCGCGACAATTATTGCGTCACCATCTTCATCCATAATGGAATTAACAAACTCAATAACTCTTGTTGCTAGCTCCCTCAGAGACTCTGCGCCTTCGCAAATTCTATGATCTAGACGATTACCCTTAGAAGGTGGAAATTTAATTTTTTGGCCATGCTCGTTTTGAGGTAACCCTTCGTTACTCCCAAATGACATCTCCCTTAACCTAGGGTCGAGAACAATTTGAGACTCGTTTCCAGAACATATGATTTGAGCTGTTTGGTAAGCTCGGTTTAGATCTGACGAGTATGTTTTTAGCTTACTTGGTTTGAATCCAAACTCTTTAACTCTGTCCCTTAATAGTGCTGCTTGAGATCTTCCATCCTCAGTTAAGTTTGAGTTGTACCAACCACCAACTAATTTATCAATTGAGTGGGTGGCTTCTGTATGCGTAACTAAGCATATTCTCTTCATTGGTACTCCTTAACTCATAAGCCACATAACATTGCATTCAACGAACTCCGTTCGAATATCACTCTATGCTACCAGACACCCACAAGTAGAAATTACAAAATCGGTGCGTTAAGTGCCAATCATGGTAAATCAGTTAGTTAGCTCACAAAATTCGCATTATTCGACGTCAGAAGCCCATTGGAGTTTCATCCTTAAATAGAGTTGTAAGTTAATGACATAATCAGAGCAGGGAAGCCTTTCTCATTTCAAGCAAATCATCTTATGAACACAGTGTTTCTATACATTAAGTTATCTGAATATACTG
Organism: Photobacterium sp. OFAV2-7; assembly: GCF_022347985.1. Lineage (GTDB taxonomy): Bacteria > Pseudomonadota > Gammaproteobacteria > Enterobacterales > Vibrionaceae > Photobacterium. Next base: position 18,293 of record NZ_JAKRFQ010000014.1, on the reverse strand, counting down.
AATTAGAGTAAAAGCATTAACACGAAAATGTCCAGAAACGTGTTATAAGGCCCAGTTTTTGTGTGTGATCACCAAGCGATTCTGTCGTACGCTAACTACCTAGGGGGCAAAGTACCCTATTGGTCATTGCAGTATTTATTACAATCAACTGCTAAACAAAGTTTACATAATATAAATATAATCAATAGATTACTTCCTTATTGTGCAATATATTCTCAATCTGAAGATCGGCAGAGATGAAATTACCTCGTTAGTTTTCCAAGACTAAGAATGGCAGTTTGAATAGTTGGCGCTTGATACCAATCTGTGACTAGACCTTCGATAATAGACAATTCTGCCCCTAGGCTGCACTACCGCTTGGAATTGCAGCCTTTAAACTTAAATATCTCTTGAATGACTACCCGAGTGGTCAAGTCGTCTTGGCTCATGTTTTCGTAACAACCATTCTTGTCGTCGCGCTGTATGCGATTCTGAGCGACTGGAAAGTGAATACTGCATCTGAGTCGAGAACAATCGTTCGGGGCGCGCTGCGTGCGATTCTGCGCGTCTCTGCGTCTGTTTTAGCGCTAACTTGATCAAGTGATGTTTCAGTTAGTACTAAGTAAACGTGGAAATAGCAAAAAATCGAGACAATTGTTTGATTTTTAAGACATCCGTGGCATTTTGCCGCCGCTCGATGCTGACGAGTGTTTCACTGACAGCATTATTCCCCTGTCATGCGGGCGTCGCATGACGAACCGGTACTGGCTATTTCTGCACCGCAGGCTGATTGCGATTAAGGCGATTTCACTGTCAAATGATGTTAAAATAGTCGTTTGTCTGTGAAAGTTCGAATGAAATGAAGTTTATCTCTATATTTTTTAGTGCCTTACTGCTTATCGGCTGCTCGGCGGGTGAAATCCAGTCCAACACCGACCACCTGTCCCCCTATGCACCGCTTAACGCCAGTGACACCGGCATCCATTCGATCGCCTACCTGGATGAAGGTGCCGATTTGGTTCGTGATGCAAGGCGGGAAGATGCCTTCAAGAAGATGTTCGACTATTGCGACGGGCGCTATGTGCTATTGGACGAACAGGGCCAGGTTGTCGGCGGTAACCAGACCATCCACCAGGAAACGTTGGACGGCTATATCTCGACCACCCTATCCAGCCGCTACCGGACATTCTATTTCAAATGTGCAGATAACTAAGCCGAGGGGTAAAGGGATTTATCGCAATCTGCCCCAGGGACCTTTATCGTCTGTCACGACGCCGATGCAGCCAGACCTGGACGTAGCCGCTTTGCGGCGTGTCGCCGAAGTCGGCCAGGTTGTCGGCCACGGCGTATTTCAGCCAGCTGTAGGCCTCCTGCTCGGTCAGCTGGCTCCAGTGGGTCCGTTTCATGCAGTCTCCTTCAGCAGATGGCGTTGACCCGGCGGATCAGCGCTTCGCAGGCCTCGGTATAGGTCGGAAACTGGCCGTAGCTGTCGCCGTCGATGTACAGCTCGACATGCAGCTGGCCGTCTTTTACCCCGCAGGGCAGGATCGCCACGCTGGCGGTCATATTGTCGATGGCCACGGCGTTGGCCTCGGTATGGAACGGTTGGTCATTCATCGGGATCTGTCCTCCTTCAGTACACGCTGCTCCAGCCGGTAGATATCCTGCCACTCGGCCCCGCAGTCCGGGCAGAACATCGGCTGATAGGCACGGTCGTCCTTGACCGTCAAGCCGCCGCCCTCGGTCTGGTGGTTACGGCAGCAAGGGCAGCCCTGACCCATCGGGATAATATCCAGCATCATTTCTCTCCGTAGGGATTGGCCACGTTGGCATACCAGATCCCGTGTTTCTTGTAGCCGACGACAGCCCGGTGAGCCGTCAGGTAGTCGTTAATCACCCCGCGGCTGATATTGAACTGGTACATCAAGCAGAACAGATCGCGGTGCATCGGCAGGTTGTCCTCCTGGCGGAAGTCGTCAACGGTCATCACCTTGAGCGGGGCCGGCCCGTCCGGTTTGTCATTGATGGCGGCCACCAGCTTGTCGAGGAATGTTCGGTGTTCAGGACTCATCATGCTTCTCCAGTTCGCAGTTGCGGACCGCGATGATACGGCTGTCAACGGCATAGCCGAACCCGTCCAGGGCCACCAGCCGCAGGGCCCTGGACGGACCTGGGCGGACCGCTGGTTAAAGTACGCAATCGCTTCCTCGGCGGTTCTGGCCTCGAAGTAGCTGTCCTTCATCGCATAGGCATGGGTCCAGTCGTAGCGGGTGCCGTCCGAGGCCTTGAGCCTCGGCGGGATGTTCTTGGCGTAGCGCTCGATATGGTAGGTGGTTGTCATGCGGTCTCCAGGGCGTTGATTAGCAACTCGGCCACAGACTCGGTCGATACAGTGGCCACCCAGTCTTCGCTTTCATCCTCGGTACCGGCATCTGTGATGCTATACACGGTCCAGTTCTCGTCATCGGGACGATAGTCGTAGGATTTATCCATCGATCACCTCTCGTTGCGTTGTCACAGCTGTTAAGTCTCTAGAGTAGAACGAGAATGCAGGCGTCTCGACAATGCCACTTCGTTGTCTGAACAGCATACCAAGGCTGCCTGACTGATTGCCGAGACAGTGATCGGCCACTTTGGTGGCCATGACACCAACAAGCCCTAGATGATATATGATTTAAGGTAATTTTGAGGGAAATGCGATACCCATCCTTAACAACTGGCCGGCTCCAACGTACAATACCTGCTTTCTTTGCCTGGTACCGACCATGTCCGATTTGCCTCTCCTGACACCGCACGACACGCCCGCGATGGCGCTGCATCACCTGGTTGACGACGACCGGCTGGACACGGTGCAGACAGCGTTCGCGACCCGGGTGGCCACCGCCTACAACCGGATGTTCGCCGACTGCCTGGCGCTGGTCGACGACCAGGACGCGATCGTCGACTACGAGCTGGCGGAAACCGAGAAGATCAAACTGGTGGTCCACGGCGATCTCGGCGACAACGACAAGCAGGATATCTACCACACCTTCCGGGTGATCACCGGCCGCTGCGGGGCCCAGGTCGGGGCCGCGGTCAAAAGCAGCCAGTTTAGCCTGCTCACCGCCTACCTGCTCGACCAGCGTGACGGCGTCGGCCGCGACATTACCCCGGCGGTGGCCCATGCCCTGTCCCGGGTGGTGCTGCCGCGCGGCCTGTCGAAGACCCACCTGATGAAGGTCTTCGGCCAGCCGGGCCGGACGGCGGCCGACAAGTCGGCGCTCAACTTCAATCCCGAGGATGCCCGGGCCTACTGGCCGCCGGGGATCTCGCCGATGGCCGACAGCATGGCCGAGATCGTCGCCCAGATGCAGCTCTACTCGTCCCGGGTCCGCGCCGATCTGGCCGGACAGTGGATTGCGCAGTGGGAACAGCGCCGCCGCCGACGCAAGGCCGAGTAGGGCCAACCGCCAAGGTACCTTACTGGATATATGATTTAAGGAGAAAACCTTTCGCCTTTATACCTAGATTATTTTACTTCACTGTCTTAATAATAAAGCATGAGAATACTTATATTTAATTACGCTTGTATAGTCAAAACGAAAATAATTTTGACTATTGCTTATTATTGACGAATAACGGGTGTAACTAACAAGCATTCCAAAAATTTTGTTTTTAATTAGTTATTTATGTTTTCAACTTAAAATTAAAGGTGAAGATATGAACAAGCGAATTCTGATTAAAACTGCTGCTATGATGGCAATAGGATGCTTCAGTATTACCTCAGCCTCTGCCTCGGGAGAATGGCCATTTCCTTTTAATGTTGAACTAGAAGGAGGGCCGGATATTTTGCAGACAGGCGATGATATCAAAGACTTTAAGCTGGAGCCTCTCGCTAGCGATGACCTAAAAGTCAACCTAATCTACACTCATACCGGTCCAGGTACTTGGCGGATCTCAGCAAAGTGGGGCACAAGTAAGTCATCAGAACGGAAAGTTCAGGCGCCTGAAGGGTATGAATATTGTCGCGCTGTAACCCATCAAAGGGGCAACAAAGGCGGATTATCCGTTCGCGTTCATACTGCACGCTCAGTAACATTTAGACTTTATACTCGAGGCGGAACCTTCTATGACCGATGGACAGGTTGGCAGGAAGGTTGGTACGACATAACTTGGATTTCTGATAATGCCAACAAAACTCATCGTGATGCACATTCGTGTGTCTGATTTGTAATTATAATTCCCTGTCATGCTTGGAGACCTCTGAATTCAGGTATGACAGGGTAATAATTACTGCCGCTGTTTTGTTTTCTGTTTTTTAAAAATCAGAACGGATGCGTGAAACGCGTTCCGATCTTTAAAGAGATCTTACTTAACTATAACGATCTCGATCTATATATTTTAGATCTTCACACTTGATCTTAGGGAGGTAGTAAGATCTTGATTTATATCGACTACTACCCCCTAACTAACCACACAACAAGGTATAGAACCGCCTTAACTGACCACACGGTGAGGTACAGAACCCCGGTTACTGACCACATGATGAGGTATAACTCTCGCCCGGGCCGTTTTAACTGACCACCAGATAAGGTATAACTCTACCCCTAACTAACCACATCATGATGCATGGCAACCCCTTGGAAAAATACGAATTACTCCTCAAGGAAGACACCGCGGAGCTTGAACGCTACCGTTACAACGCCGCGCTCGACGCCAAGGAGAACATCTTCCGCGTCAGCAACGAGGTGATCAAGGGGCTGATCGCGATGAACGGGCCGTCGTGGCGGATGTTCGAGGCGATTGCCAGGCATATCGACCTCTACCCGCTGCGGATCAAGGCCGACGACGAGTTCATTGCCGCCTTCAACCAGGGCAAGCGCTACATCCCGTCCGAGTACCGCACCGTGACCCTGGCCGCCGCCGACTACGTCGACGTCTACCAGCTCTCCAACAACACCGGCCGCAAGCAGTTCGTCCGCGATGCCATCTCGCTGTACGAGGAGAGCGTCGAGCTGTTCCAGGGCGACTCGCTCAAGGTGTCGCGGCCGATCAACGAGATCGAGTTCCACCTCGAGCGCCGAGCCAAGGGCGCCAAGAGCACCGAGGAGGTGGTGGCGCTGGCCGACATGAAGGGCGACAAGCCGGTCGCGACCCAGGCGGCCCGGATCACCTTCGAGCTCAACGAGAAGCTGGCGCTGGCGATGCTGTTCGTGGTCAAGAACTTCACCCGGCTGGACAACAACATCAAGTCGCACCTCAGCCCGGTGGCCAACAAGCTGTATACCTACCTCAAGATGACGATGGACAGCCAGCGGCCGGTCCGCGAGCAGCACATCCTGTCCTGGGACCTGGCGACCTGGAACCGTTTCCTCAATACCAACTATGCCTCGATCACCCGGCTCAAGGACCGCTTCAACCTCCATACCCAGATCACCGACAAGACCGACCTGACGCTGATCGCCGATATCGACCGCGAGCAGAAGACGGGCCGGGCCTATACCCACTTCTACGTGATGTGGATGAAGACCCCGACCCACGAGCTGATCGAGCAGGGCAAGCCCGTCGAGAAGCCGAGCCGCAAGCGCCTGCCGCCAAGGCCGCGGGTGGTGGCCGGCAGCCATGCCGAGGGCGAGTGGGCCAAGAAGTGCCTGGCCATCCTCAAGGACTTCGAGGACAGGCTCAATGCCTTGGGCCGGATCCTGCCTAAGGCCGACCGCGACAAGCGCGACCGCTACAACAAGATCCTCGGTCGCAGCTAACTGACCACACGGTGCGGTATACCTCCCTGCCGCGCCATTGTCCCTGAACTGACCGCACGATGCGGTATACCCCGGGCGGTTTTGCCACCAACTGACCACACCGTGTGGTATAACCCGAAAGCCCTGCTTACCCAACTGACCGCAGAATGAGGTATAGATTGCCGCCGGGCGACGGTGGCCACGCGAACTGACCACATGATGCGGTATAACCTGAAAGCTTACTGACCTAACTGACGACAGGATGAGGTATAGTTTGAATACCTTCACCGTGTGGCCGATCGTCGGGATCCGAACGAACTGACCACACTGTGAGGTATAGTTTGAAAGCCGTCATAGTATGCTCTGTTTGCAGAATTCGCGTAAGTGGAACGGGAGATGATACATATATAAATCGCGATATTGTGTTAAACTCATTGAAACTATTCGCTGTTTTACGTCATTGATTTCGAATGACTCAATTTCGTCTAGCAGTTCTAAGTAAAATGCAGCCACAAGTTCGAAGTGAGATACTCTTTTAGACATAAGGTTTGACAAGTCATTTTCATCATTAAAGTCTTTAAAGTTATTGAAGCCTTTAAAAAACTCTCGATATTGGAGAAAGTCTTTAGAGTCCTCGAGTAGTCGCTCTAAAAATACAAGATCGTCATTAAACCTAAAGCATACATTCCTCATCGAATCGCATTTATTCTTAATAATGTGTCCTCTTTTTCCCCCTGATTCCTGAACCTCTTTCAAACCTTCAGCTATCTGACAAACGTGTTCAGCAGCACTGTATCTAAACTCGTGACTCATTGGCTCAACACCTTCTGTCAGCGAATTATTCGGGTATAGCAATTTATACATCGCCAGCTTGTCGAGTTTAGGATGTTTATTATCTACGAAAAGGCGCTCAAATTTGACCAGTATTGCCGTCTCGACGAAATCAATATGGGTACAGAAATGTTCAAAGTGGGCCAAGTACAGTTTTGTTTTGTTGTCCTGCTGAGTGTTTTCTATCTGCCTGGCGGTCTGATTGGTCCCGTGCAACCGGCCGACCAGTATCCCAAGCGGGATGGCCAGCGAGCTGATGCCGATCGGCAGCTTGCTGATGATCAGGAACGTCTGGTAGGCCTCGCTGGTGAACGCTAGTCGGTAGTCGAGCCACACCGGGATACCCAGTCCGAGCGCAATACCGATCGGTGCCAGGATCGCCAGCCAGAACAGCGGCTGATGACCGAGCCCCTTGCGCGGGTCGAGCGAGAGATAGGTAACTATTTTCCTCATGCGTCAGTTCCAATTTTCTGCCTAAATCCAATTGGTTAAGCATACCATGCCGCGAACTGACCACACGATGATGTATAACAAGAAACCAACTGACCACATGATGCGGTATAGGGCCAACCTGACGCAGTGACCACGACAATCGTCAAGGTGATAAGGAATTTCAGGGAGTTACGGCTGACTGACCGGGCCGCTTCGCCAAGGTCACATGGAATATCAGCAAGTTACGCCTGACTGGCCGGGCTGTCCCAGTGCCAAGGTCGCATGGGTTTTCAATGGCTTGCCTGCAGGCTGCCCCTGTTCAGGCGGGCAACTGACCACATGATGCGGTATAGCGCCGACCTGCTGCGCCTGCCCCGCCCCGACGGGCAACTGACCACATGGTGCGGTATAACTCAGCGGCTACAGAAAATACGCCAAAGTGCCAAACAGCAGCAGGTAGAAGCTGGTGACCAAGGCCATCGCCAGGCCGGGTTTGGTGGTGTCGAAGAAGCGGAATATTCCACAGGCACGCAAGGTGTAATAACTCAGGGCATGAAGCCACAACCAAAGCGAGGTGGTGAAGCTGGTAGCCAGTGAGTTAACAAACTCTATATTATCCGTATGCATAGGTAAGCCTAATACGGCTCTTATTTCAACTGGGATAAGAGCCAATACAACGCTTTGTATAATGTCAATAGTCATATTCACTGGGCCATAATCTTCGAAAGGTACTAATTTGGTCAATGACAGAAAACAAGTTCCTATTAAAATGCCTAATGACCAAATCAGTATCGTCATCACCGCATCGACGATTAGCTTAACCTGGAGCGACCACGCGCTTTTCAGCACCAACCGGGTTTCCCACAATGACAGATAGTCTCCCAAGGCATTGTATGCTAACCCAACAATCAATAAAAACAGCACTCCTAGATTTGCGTCTGGCATGAATACTATTGTTAACATTGCTAAGGTTAATACCGAGATGACCGTGGACAAGATGACGCATCGCCAACTCCAGTGGCGCTGGCCGAAGGCCAGTTCCAGGTGGTTATTGAAGTCCATCAGCCATAGCTGGTAAGCCTTCGGGGATTTAGCAACCTCCTGGGCTTTGTTCAGCCCGGCGGTCATTTGCTCTTTCAGTTCTTTGGCCAAACAATCATCGGCCAGTTTGCCAGCGCCTATCAGAGCGGCGACCAGGGTGAACAGGCCGGTGAACCACACCGTGGCGGCCGGGTCGATGGAGGTTATGAAATCGAGCAAGATATTACCCATGCCCATAAGTGTAGTCACCCTGCCCAGAGAGCAAGACGATCATAGATTCTTGTCTTTTTTATTGTATATATGATCAGTATTTTCTCGCCAACGGCAGCCAGACGCGCTACCATGACCGGATATAGTCAACCCAAGGAGCCTGCCATGTTCCGGCCACCAAGCGAGGGATACGAGGACCCGCCGATGGGCGACACCCTCCACGAGTACATGATACGCAAGCCCGGCGTGACCCTGCTGGCGCTGCTCGATGCCCCCTACCCGCCCCTGCACCTGGAGCCCGGCGACCTGGTGGTGCTCGAGAAAGGCCGCGCCCTGCATGACAAGTGCCATGCCTTCGTCGATCTCGACGGGGAGCGCTTCTTGTGCCAGTTGTTCTATGAGCACGGCAAATGGCGCGCCAAGGCAGGCGTGCGCAACGGCCACGTCAGGCCGGAAATGGAGATTGTCGGGGGTAATGACCCGCTTCGCCAAGAACCAGCTGACGGACTTATAGGCAAAAAAAACGGGAGTTGGCTGGCGACCACTCCCTCTTCGATTGGTAGAGCTTAACAACTCTGATAGGACGTACTCGCATGGATTTAAGTACGTACTTAAACATTACTCGATCATTTTTCCGTTAACAAGCGACTTTGCTCACAGGTTATGGGCCGATTGATTCTGTCTGTGGCTCATCGCGTACCAGCATTGTGGTTAAGTTAGATTTTCTTGCAAGTTACCTCAACTTTACATTTATCACCATCTTCAACTGAAACGCTCTCTAACAGTTCACATTGGCTGCCAATTTCTTTGAAATTACACTCTGTCTTGCCGGTTATAGAGGTCACCGCGCAGGAGTGCAAACTTGTGCCATCTGGACACGGCACCATACGTGGGTAACCTGTCGGATCATTATTGAACTCGACTGGTTTCACGGTTACGAAATCACTACTACAGGCCTTAATGATAAAAGCGCTTGCCACCATCGCAATCACAGTGGCAACAATGTTCATCGTCCATTTCATCTTCTTGCCGTTGCCGGATTTCTTCTCTGATTCTGACATTGTGGGAATTCCTGGATGGTTTAGTTTTCAATCACCGAATTTATCGAGCACATTTCGAAGTCATTGGGGTGAAAGTATATCGTGCGGATCTGAACCCCATTGCGTTTCTTGACGATAAAGTTTTTGCCGTCGATGCTGCCGAAACAATCCAACTGAATACTAACCGTTTTCCCAACATTCAAATTCAGAAGACTTGCTATTCCACCGTCGAAACTGGTATGCGGAAAGACACGCAACCTGAAAACCGCTTTGCCGTTTTTAATTTTTACTGTAATCAACTCCTTCGAGCCAAGTTCATCGCGAAATACCACGGTCCCGGTAAAGTTGTTCTCCAGCAGTATCGGCAGCGTTTCCGGCTCCGGCTTGGGGTGGCTGTGCTTGCCGTTCGCGCCGGCCTGAAGCTGGGTGGACAGGGCTAGTAACACGATGAGGGGAAGCTTTGAAATGGACATAAGCGTACCTATTGTTGATACCTAGAGTTGCGTGCCTAGTGTGAGTACCTATATTTGCGTGCTGAATTATAGGTATATCTAGGCACCCCTGAGTCTTACTGCTGAGACCGACGTCGTTACAGCTCGTCCGAAATCAGCCATGGCGTGGTCCCCCACCACCGTTCGGTGTCGAGGTAAACCCGTTTGGACCGTACCTGGTCCTCATCGTCGCCGTACTTCGCAACCGCGGTCAGGATAATCGAGTTGCTGGTGACGGTGATCATCGAATACTCGGTCCCGGCCGGCTCGTGGGCCTCGAGCCTCTTATAAGCTATTAATAATCATGTTTCCTTGCCACAACTGTTAGTAACTTCCCTCACCTTGATTACGAGGCGTTTTGTCTCCTCTGGTATGGTAGAAAAGTCGGCTTCTGCTGTATTTTTGTACCTAAAGAGCACTTGGTAGTTAACGCACGGCCAGTTAGGTTAGGAACTCTTCGCGTTACGAGTGTGCGTTTCAATGATTGTTTTCGGTTCACTTATTCCTATGCCTTGTCAGGTCGCAAAACCATTATGTAAAGCATTTGCAGGAACCAGCTAAGCATGGGGTTCCTGATGATTGTGCTCTATATGATGATGTTGCTGTTTACCTCAATGGCGTTGTGGCCTAAGACCTGACAGGTTCCGTCTAACATATGCTAAATGCTCGGTGTTGCAACCGAACACTTTTATTCTTCGCGAACCCTACGGCAGTATTTAAGTTCGTATACACGGCATGAACTTGCCTCTCCGTCAGCCTGTTAGCTAACTAACGGGAATTTATCTGGTCAGTACTTCAGTTAGCTAGTTATCCAGCTATCCATCTATCCAGCCAGTTATCCAGTTATCCAGTTATCCAGTTATCCAGCTAATTAACGAGAATTTATCTGGTCAGTACGCAAGTTAGCAAGTTAGCAAGTTGTCCAGTTAGCTAGCAAGATAGCAAGATAGCAAGTTGTTCGCTGCAGGGGGAGATGTAGAGAGTCAGTTAGGCAATGGGGGGATGCCCGCATTCAAGTTAGAATATCGGGCACTAAGTTATATTCAGCTTTGAGCTTGAGGTGGTTAATTATCTAATCTTAGAAAGGTAGCCGTAGGCGGGTAAGGTTTACTTAGTCACAACCTTTTATTTTTTCTGCAGCGTGTAGCTAGCAGCTCTTGGTATCTTTTGGCTGATGGGTGTCCTGTCTTGGCGGTATATTCTACGACTCTCTTTAGATCAGAAATCGTGAAGTTAAACTGCTTATTGAATTTCAGGGAAGCACTTTCATAGTCCATTAATCGCTTCAGGTTCTCTCGCATCCAGTACCCTTCCTCGGAGGAGCCGGCCTGTACCTGAGGCCGACGTTTGAGGCGAGGACGTTGTGGCTTGGAAAAATGTCTTTTCTCATCAATAACATACCGAAAGTTGACTTTTCTGTAGCTTCGTCCTGTTCTTTTTGGCTCCCAGAGTACAGATAAATCAGTGTTGTTGTTGATTTTTTCAACCGCAGGAGTCAGGACATACTCTTTGAAGTCACCCCAGCGCTCATACTTACCGCTTAGGCCTGATTGTTTTTTCATCCATTCAATGTCCAGCTCAACACAGGTTTCCGTGTTATTTTTCCGGCTATTCAAGTTCTTTGCTTTTATCAGCCATTGATAGAGCCGGAAAGAGAAGCGGGTGTTTAGCTTGGTGAGATTATCGAAGCTAATGATGGTAAAACGTTCTTTTAGATCAAATAGATATGGCGTTATTTCTGGTGAAAACTTTAGTGTTACGGCTGCCCCTTCGCGTGAATCAACATGATAGCTATTTTTGGTCAGCCATGCATATTCCTCTGTCTTGCCACCCTCGGACATAACAATAGGCTTGCGCATAATACTTTTCACTGCCTTCTTGAGGTTGGCGTGAACAAAGTCAGGATTTAAGTTGAATGCCTGAGCGAACTCCCGGGGGGATATTTTTATTTCACCAGGATTTTCCTTCCGGCTATCAACTTTAGTTGCAGCCAGTCCTATTAACCTCATTTCATCAATGCTTAACGTATAAGCGGCTTCGACTAAATCATTGCTATGAACAACGGTAAGTGCACTATCTTTCATAATATATACAGCAACGAAACAAAACACCCTGTAGGTTAAGTCCATTTTTGAGCAAAAATCAATCAGAAAAGTTCTCGTCAATAACCAGAAATGTTCTCGTCGATTATCAGAAAAGCTCTCGTCAATTATCAGATATCGTCTCGTTACGAACCAGATATCTTCTCGTTAGTAATGGAGAGATTCTGTTTTTAAATCAAATCATTAACCACACCCTAAAGATAAAAGAGTAAAGATAAAAGATTAAAATAAGATCAAAGAACTTCGTATTTTTTAATGCTTGTTATTTTTCAGCTATTTCCCGGTACATTCGTCTATCGGCGAGCATCAGGAGGCGAGTGGAATACACTCGAACGAACATCAACTGAGCAGCAAGTCTCCCGGGTACGGTTGTTATTGCCTGACCTACTGCAGGTTATCGGCTGACATGGCTGAAAAATACTTCATCGCAACAACTGGCTTTCTTTTCGTGATTAAAAACAATCGTTTATTATTGCCACTATGAGATTAACCGATTGATTTTTAATAATTTAAAAATTGAGAACGACGTTTTATTGTCCTACCTTTACACAATACCGGAGCCTGAAAGCTCAATATGCGTCAGCTCCCGGCAGCACCAGCATAGAACTCATAAAACAAGAAGGGAGCTGAGATAGCTCGTACCTGTATTCGTTCTGACGGAGAGATAAGCGTATGGAGTGCGATGCACTACCGATAGGGGAAAACTGTACAACGACGCGACTGAGAGACCAGATAACAACGGCCGATTTATTTGTGAAAGGGCAGGTGAAATGGAGCCGAGACAAGGCGAGAGAAGAGAGGGATAAGCGGGAGATTTGTAAAAAATCCCTTGCCGAGCTGAACAAACCCCAGACCCGTCTCGGCCTAGCGCTGGCAAGGCTTTGGCTGGGCTCCGAACCTGGTGAGTTCGCCGAATTACTGGGTTCTCTAGTTATCTCCTGCCGTCATACCGTCTACTGCTTGCGCGATGTCCGCATGCAATTGGCGGGGTGGGGAAAACTGTCGCCGTATGCGAAGGCGATGTTCGAGGCCGCCGCAATCAAGACGCCGGGGAACCGGCTGCACTTTGTCACGGTGATGTTCACTGATGACGTTTACGCCAAGCTGCTGGGAAAGGCGCGGCCGCGGACGTGGGTGGCGGCTCGCCTCCGGGATGCGTTTAAGACAATTATTCCGTCAGGCGATTTTGAGTTTGTCCTGGGCCTGGAAACGACGGACAAAGGCATTTGGCACGGCCATGCCATTGTCGCGTGCGGCCCGGAGATCTCCAGGGAGCAAATCAGCAAGGCCGCAAAGCGTGCGGGCGGCAAGGGATGGAAAAAAGGCCGGGGATACCGCCAGGTTGATATCCAGTCCGTCCCCAATGGGGTCGAAGCCATGAAGGTCTGCAATTACTTTCTAAAGGAAAGTCACGATCTCCACATCACCCAGTCGGTGACACGGCGGGCCAGGAAGTTGCACGAAAAGTGCCGCCATACGTTGTCGCGGGCCGTAGCCAGGACGCGGCGGCCGAAGCTGGACCATATCTGGCCTCTCGGGCGGAAATGGGCTGGCAACAAGACAGGTACGCCGGGGAACGACCTGGGCAACTTGACCTTAGTGCCGCTGCATTGCGCCTGTATCGCCCGCTAAGAAGCAAAGGCGTCAACCTAGCATATTGGTGTCAATTTTTGGCTTTAGCGCAGCAGGGCGGCTTACAGGTGCCTTAGGACAGCTTTGGAAGTGGTCGAGAGGTCGGTGATACCGGGAGTCGCTATCGCCTAATCCCGGACAGTCAATTTTCAGCTGGCGGATAATAGTGCGACGATGGAATGCTCGCTGTCCCGTCCCGTCGGTCCAACCAACCGGCGTGCTTCAGGCTGCTGTCTCCTTCCCCTTTCCCTCCGGCTTGCCAGGCCGATCTGGAAAAGAGCATGGGAGCGGTGCTGTCTGGAGGGGGCAACTTCTGTGCAGGGGCGAGAGCCTTCTGCTGAGCTGCGCGCAGCGAATGCCGGGCACGAAAGAGGAGCCGGGCTTCGTGACTTTTAGTTTTTTTCCGGCCTGCCGGCGGTATTGCTGGCCCTTTACCGTGTGGTCACTTGGTCGGAGTCGCCGCATCTGGCAACGGTCTGTCGGAGTGGGGGCGGCAGGCCCTAGTGGGCTGGTTGGCCGGTATAATCGCTTTTCGCATCTCTCATAAGCCTCGGATAGGAGGGGGGATGGTGTGAACCTGGACTATGTTCTCCAGCTGCCTGTGCTGCCTCTCCGGGCTGGGCTTGGGCTTCGACGGGTACCGAGACGCCGGGGGACGAGGTCGCTGCGGAGGGTAGGGCCGGAAGTCCTAGGTGTGGTATAAGTGGTGTCATGATACTGAGGGAATGTCTACCGTGGCGGCGGGCGCCCTTATAGTAAGGGCCAACCAGGGCGCCATCGAGAATGCCCGATCAAGACCTCCTCGGTATTATTTTCAGTAGGCTATGCCTTGGTTCACTGGGGTTAGGAATGGTGAGCGAGTGAAATGGTTATAAAGTCAGGTGTAACGGACTGGTGTTAGATGAAGACAAAATTAATATCGCGCAATAAACGTCGGTTGAGCGCTTTGCTGCGTGAGGGAAAGAAACATGGTTTCTCACTGAGGGCGTATGTCGAGATGATCAGGACCACAGGAGATCCGGGGGGGTACCATAGGGCAGCCAGGCGAAATATGGTTGAACTGGATTGGACGACAGCGGAGCATGTCGGGGTCTTTCTTTCTGTCCGGATGCGCAGAAGCAATACCAAGAAATTATTGCCTATGTATCATGCGTTTACTCGTAAGGATGAGGTCCCTGAGGAATATCAATATTTATGGCCAAACGAATCTGATGACTCCAGTCCAGGTTAGCTTCTCAGCCCTGAACGTTGACTCAATCATGTTGCTGAGTGCTACCTAAACGCTAACTCAGTGTTACTGCCGCACGCCTTTTTAGCTTTTGGGTTTTAGCCGTCCTAATACACTATGACTGTATTGGTTTTATTTGAATGCAGTCAATTTATTGTACATCTGAAAACTATGTAAGCGTACCAAAGTTGTGGTCCTGTTGGATAAAGATGACAACCTCACAAAGACGATTGATGTGATTTCATATCAACACTTTACTTTCTCTTGTGTATTACAAATGTAATACACAAGCAAGTCCCAGTCAGCTTGTATCATGTTCTCTGTCATTGATATGTGCCCAGCTATATGCTGAAAAGTGAGCCAAGCTAACGGTTGTGCTGATGAGCGTATCCGGCGAATATGAATAATAGGGCGTTCAACACTGTGTAGAGCAGTGAATCGGGCTATAGCAATGACGGCTACTCGGCGATTTTATGTCTGAATGTATTACAAATGTAATACGTTGGTGCTTAATAGAGTTTAGATCTATTCCTAAAAACCAAAATGTTTTACGAGTGTAAAGTAAGGTCTAAGTTAGATCATTTTTGTATGGATTGTTAGTAAGCTATTTCACCAATAGTCATTATTTTTAGCCCGCAGATGCCTGTCTGTGAGGTTGCTCCTGAAAAGCTCAGAGTAATGAAAGTTGAGGGATATGGTAAGTAAATTGGTAACTAGCAGTCTCATTTATTTGATTCTTAAGTGGTGGCTATTCAGCAGTCGCTTTCAGTGCCATTTCTCATATCTAAACTCAGTTTTTCCAGTATTGTTTCACTACACTGCAAACGGTAAGGAATTTGGTCTTGATGATGTATAAGGAAAACTCTGAAAAGTATACTTGGTGGACGAGTAAACGGAGGCTGGGCTGGTCCACTGCAAGACGGGTGGCTGCGCCACCCCTGAGGCGAGGGTGGCACCTAGCTAGCCTCGCCTCAGCGTTGCTACTGGCTGGTAAATCTGACTCCATAACCTGAAGCTGATGTCGCCACGTTCGCCGATAGAAGCCTCTGTGAAAAAATAGACTCGATTAGGGGAAAAGAGGGTCTTTCGAGCTTCTATATCTTTTGCTGACCAGCCATACCTTTCGGCGTATTCTAATAGTCGTATCCACAACCTCTGGCCAAATTAAATCCGGACCTGGTGGAAAATTATATCTGACCCAATCTTCAAATTCTTCATTCGTGGCCTTGTGCGTGCCAGACTCAACTCCATAAATTCTCGCTAGGCGCTTTTGGGTATCAGTATATCTTACACACTATTTTTCTATGGTGCCGTCATTATTCTCGATAGTGATAGGAATACAATCACTATCAACCTCTTTAACCTCTGCATGAGCAGCTGTCAGCAGCAGACTACAGACCATAGCGATTCGAAGGTTCATGCTCTGCCTCCAGTTATGATTTGCAAATTCTACTTAATACGGCGCAGTTGGTCTGGCGAAGCTGCCCAATACGAGTCGTTATAGAAGAAATATATCCAACCGTCATAGTTACTAATCAGGGTCTTGTGCTCCAAAATATCGTCCTTTGACCAACCTTGACCTTTTGCGATATGCAACATCGTCACAACTGAAACTTTCTCCCACGATGGTTCAAGACTTTCTGAAAAGTCTTTCAGCCCATCTTCTGATTTGTTTCCACCGCCACCGAGAGACCGCGAATTATTACTCGTTCTGGTATCTGGTTTTTTCTCAGCAGGCTGGTACTCGACACACCATCTTGTCGAGGTACCGTCATCGTATTCAATGACAATAGGGACGCAATTCCAATCAACCTCTGCGTTAGCAGTTGCCAGCAGCAAAAAAACACTGAGAAGAGTGATAATACTATTCATGATTTGCCTCATGTTATGGGTTGTTGCTTAGAAATGCCCGTCCTAGGCACAACGCAAGCTTACGTTGCTGTTGATCGACAGTCAGTGTCGCCCAATCCGGTATCGTCTCTAACTTGGTCTCACATTGTTGCCGTACAAAGTCTGCGAATTCATTAATGATTTGCTGTTCAGAAGGCGGAGTCTCTCCGGCAACCGCGGTCGAGGTGATTGTTATCGTTTTGTATTCGTTGGGAATAAGGCCACCGCCAGCTGCCAGTAGTGCTCCGGCCAAAAAGACACACAGACCTACCGAGCCCGTCTTGAGGTTAAAAGTTATCCATGTCCCCTCGCCTGATACGTCAATACCCTTGTCCTCAACTCCCAGTATGATGAAGGCCACCCCGATAGATATCATGACGAACCCGATATGAATCACGACGGTCTTGAGTAGCTGTTTGTTGATAAACGTCTGGCTGTTCTGATTCTCAAGAAAGACGGCCGCAAACAGCTCATAGTCACGGTCGGACTTCAATGTTCCACTAACGGTGGAATAATCGGTCAGTAACTGTTTTGATATGCCGTTGCTTTGCAACAAGTTATCAGCAACCCGGTTAGCTAATAGGAAAGCGTTGACAATGATCACGCAGGGCAGAACCACCCCGAAAACAATACTCAAGACGACCAGTGAGCCCCGGTGCCAGCCGGGTTTATTCTTGGGAGAATTTTCGCTAGTCATGCGTGCTCCTGTGTTCAGTGTTGTACATGTCTGTACTTACTGTAAGAGAACCCTGACAAAGCTGCATAATTTTTAAGCTTCAATAACGCGATAAAAAAGCAACTAAAAAGAAAAGTAGATGGCTGCGCCACCCCTGGGGCGAGGGCGGCACCTGAGTGGCCTTCTATTCCACAGCGCGATAACGAAGAGGTGCTGTCTACCTCATGATATTTCGAGGTTTGTCTTCATCTACAGTTTCAGCCATTTCAGAGGGGCCTTCAGAACTCGGGAAAGCATCAAGATGAACTACCCTCGGGTATTCCGCTTCTTCTGGTGGTAACGTAATTATATTTTTCAATTTTTCAATTTCAGCCTTCAGCTCTCTACGTTTTTCAGGCGTTAATTCAGACGGTGACCTTGACAGTTGTTGCTCCAAAGTTGCTATCATGAACGTACGATAGAAATCACGCTTATTCCTACTCATATCAATTACATCTACCAAATCTAACCCGTATCGAGTTTCGGCATCACGAAACGGGGACTCAAACCACTTTTCCCACCGAATAATTGATTCTTTAGATGTTTTTGGAGAAGAAGGAGCAGGCCAGTAGCTAAAATGACTGTAGTTACTATGCGTATCACCGCTGAGATTGTCCTTGTGGTAGCTATGCGTTCCCCCGCCGATAGTGCCCGTTGATGTGGTCGGCTCCTGCTTGCCTGCTTTCTTTTTCGGGGAGCTTAGTAAAGATTTACAGCCTACTTTCTTGCCTTCAGCTGAGACATCAATCCGCAAACAGTTAAGATCTATGGTGGCTGCCGAGACCGGTGCGGCCAGCAGGCTAATTAGTGCCAGATTGAGCTTATTCATCATGACCCCTCGCTGGTTGTCGGATGTCCCAAGAAGGCGCGACCCATACAAAGCTCCAATCGGTTCTGTTGCTCAGCGGGCGAGAGGGTTGCATACCCTTCAGTGGCTTCAATTTCTTTACGGCACATCCCTTCAATCGTGTTGGCTACCTCG
>NZ_JAKRFQ010000147.1 GCF_022347985.1 Photobacterium sp. OFAV2-7 | reverse complement strand
TCCCTGTGATTGCAGCTGGCGAGCGGCCTGCTGAATACGGCGTAGCGGGTAGTCGCCACTATAGTGGATCACGGCACCATCTTCTTGATACGACAGCAGTGCTTTCTCGCCCCACGCTCCTGCGCTTGGCTCTGCCGAAAGTGTAATCCTTAACATAAACTCTCTTTCCGTTATAAGTAACAAATCACCGCCACGAGCTACGTAACGGTGATTTGCCAACAAGTTAATGTAACGACGCTATGGCTTATTCTTCGTCGCAGAGGATGTTTGCCAGAGTGCGTACGCCCATGCCTGTGGCACCAGCCCCCCACTTGTCATTGGCCGTTTTGCGGTATGTACCGCTGGCATCAATGTGCATCCAGCCGTTTTTGTAATCTTCAACGAAATACGACAGGAATGCGGCCGCGGTGCTTGCACCCGGCAGGAAATCCCCCATCGACACATTCGACAAATCGGCAAAGTTCGATGGCATCATGGCACGGTGGTGATCGGCCAGCGGCAACGGCCATAGCCCTTCGAGCTCATCACTGGCTGCCATCAAGGCACGCTGTGCCAAATCGTGGTCAAAGCTGAACAACGCATGATAATCGTTACCCAACGCATTTTTCGCCGATCCGGTCAGGGTCGCACAGTCGATGATCACCTCAGGATTCTGCGAGCTGGCGTAAATCAGACCGTCAGCCAGTACCAGTCGCCCTTCGGCATCGGTATTGAGGATCTCTACCGTTTTACCATTCTTATAGGTAATAATATCGCCTAGCTTGAAGGCCCGACCCGATACCATGTTCTCGGCACAGCACAGAATTAGCTTAATACGTTTTTGGGTGCCACGGGCAATCGCCAGCGCCAAACCGCCGGTTGCCATGGCCGAGCCGCCCATGTCAGCCTTCATCGCCGTCATGCCGCCAGATGGTTTCAGGCTGTAGCCACCCGAGTCAAAAGTAATCCCTTTACCCACCAGGCAAGTGTGTACCGGCGCATCGGCATCACCTGTCGGATTATAGTCGAGGCGCAGCATCGCTGAAGAGCGCTCGGAGCCGCGACCCACGGTATGGATACCGTTCCACCCCTCGTCCAGCAAATCATTGCCCTTGATAATTTTGTAAGTCACATGCTCAGGTGCCAGTGACTTGATAAACTCACCCGCACGAGCAGCCAGCTGTGACGGACGCACAATTTCAGCAGGTTGGTTGATAATTTCACGTACCCAGTTCGTCGCTGTCAGACGGGCCTGAAGTTCCGCTTCTTCTTCACCCAGTCCGCTCCATACCACCTCGTTACCCGGCTTGGCATTGCGGTGTCCCTGAATAAATGCCCAGATGCTCTCCAGATCCCACTCATCCCCTGCCAACGTTACCTGCTTGATGCCCTGAGCATCTAGTTTGCGTCCCGCGCGCTGAATCGCGGCTAACGGATTCTCCGCAGTCAGGTGAACCTTTGCCCCTTCGGCCTCAAAGGTCACTAGTGCATTTTTGCCCCACTTCTCATCGGCAACTTCCTGGGATAAGAAAACGAACATATTGGCAGACATGAATTACTCCTTGGGTTCTGCTACTCACCGCAACAGCCAGCCATTGCATTGTGAATACCAATTATAGGGTATAGCCGACTCCGAAAACCGACTTAGCCCCAACTTCTATATTGTGATCAGGCAACAATTTAATGACATCGCTGTTACCACACCTAGAGAAGTTATGGGGGCATTGTCTTGTATTGCAAGGGAGTTCTCGGCTGAAAAATAACAAAGCAGGCAATTAAGCCCGCTAACTCTTAAATTCATGGTTAATCATTTCGTGAAAAACCAATTATTCAGAAATTTCCGTTACTCTGCATCGGCATATCGAAATAAACAAGATATTTACATCAAGAGTAAGAGCAAGATCGTGTTGCAGATACGGCTCGTTGAATAATGAGCCGAGTAGGAAACAATATAGGGTAGGATAAGGAAGGGGGAAGAGGCTTATCGCTGCATCAGCTCGCCTCTTCGATCCAGCACATCTGTACCGCTTCAAGGATGCGCTCGTTACAGTGATCTGGATCATCGTCAAAGTCTTCCAGCGCCAATATCCATTCCCTGAGATCGGTAAATCGTATTGTCGTCGGGTCAATATCCGGGAACTGTTCTAGCAGTTCAATGGCCAGATCTTGCGAGTCAATCCATTTCAAACCCATCACATTCACCTGCTATCAACCAGAAAGGAATACTTTATTGTAGCCTGTCTGCCCACTGATGAAGCAACAATGAACAGACAGACTGGCCGAGGCCTTAGTGGTTTTCCGACGCCAGATTCAGGGTGTATTTCGGAATTTCCACCACCAAATCTTCGTCAGCCACCACCGCCTGGCAACCCAGGCGTGACTCTGGCTCAAGGCCCCAGGCCTTGTCCAGCATATCGTCTTCCAGCTCTTCACTCTCTTCCAGAGAGTCAAAACCTTCACGAATAATCACATGGCAAGTAGTGCAGGCACAGGATTTCTCACATGCGTGCTCAATGCCGATACCATTTTTCAGCGCAACATCCAAGACGGTTTGGCCGCTCTCTGCTTCTAGTACTGCGCCCTCCGGGCAAAGTTCTTCGTGGGGTAGTACAACAATTTTAGGCATGCCTAAACCTCATCAATCGAATGACCAGCCAGTGCCTGACGAATAGACTTGTCCATTCGGCGAGAGGCGAACTCCTGGCTAGCTTTATCTGTTTTCTTAATACCTTGTTCAATCGCATGCGGATCAGTGCCCTGACGCAATTGAACCAGCTCCATCATGACAGCTTCTAGCTCGTCACGCTCTTCTTTTGTCAGCAGGGTATCACCGTCTGCTGCCAGCGCTGTGATCAATCCTTCGAGAACGCGGTCCGCTTCAACTTGCTGCTCGGCAAGTGTACGGGCATCTTTGTCTTCCTGCGCATGGGTCATCGACTCACGGATCATAGTGGCGATTTCATCATCCGTCAGGCCATATGACGGCTTCACCTGAATGGATGACTGAACTTCGCTGCTCTTTTCCATTGCCGTGACCGATAGCAAGCCATCAGCGTCAACCTGGTAAGTCACACGAATATGCGCCGCACCCGCTGCCATGGCAGGAATACCACGCAGGGTAAAACGAGCCAGCGAACGGCAGTCACTCACCATTTCACGTTCACCCTGAACAATGTGCACTGACATTGCCGTCTGACCATCTTTGAAGGTGGTAAATTCCTGCGCACGGGCAACAGGGATTGTGGTATTGCGAGGAATAATCTTCTCGACCATTCCGCCCATGGTTTCGATACCCAGTGACAGCGGAATAACATCAAGCAGCAACATATCAGAGTCCGGTTTGTTGCCCGCCAGAATATCCGCCTGGATAGAGGCACCAATTGCAACTACCTGATCCGGGTCAATCGAGGTCAACGGATCTTTGCCGAAGTAACTACCGACCATTTCACGGACCAGCGGAACGCGCGTCGAACCACCGACCATGACCGTTTCAATCACTTCATCGATTTCAATCGATGCATCCTTGATTGCACGGCGGCAAGCCATTAGGGTTTTCTTCACCAACGGCTGGATGAGCGCATTGAACTGCTCGCGGCTAACTGTTCCCTGCCAGTCCAGCACATCAATATCGGCTTCATCTGCCTCGGTCAGGGCAATCTTCGCCGCCGTCGCTGCATCATGCAGAGCACGCGACTGCTGCGCAGAAAGCTGGCCGTCAAAACCGGCCTGCTCGGCAATCCACTCAGCCAGCAGGTGGTCGAAATCATCGCCGCCCAGAGCAGAATCACCGCCTGTCGCCATCACTTCGAAAACACCTTTCGACAGGCGAAGGATAGAAATGTCAAACGTACCGCCGCCAAGGTCGTATACGGCAATGACGCCTTCCTGGCCGGAGTCCAGGCCATAGGCAATCGCAGCCGCTGTCGGCTCGTTAAGCAGGCGCAGAACGTTCAGGTTCGCCAGCTTGGCCGCATCTTTGGTACCGGCACGCTGGGCATCATCAAAATAGGCAGGAACCGTGATCACGACCCCTTCCAGGTCACCGCCCAGTGTCTCCTTGGCACGCTCACTGAGCGTCTTCAGGATCTCTGCCGAGACCTGGACCGGGTTCACCAGTCCGCTGCGGGTAACAAGCTGAGGCAGGCCATTATCGGTTGCCTGATACTGGTAAGGTAGCTGCGGATAGCGTTGCTGAATGTCAGCCAGAGAGCGACCCATCATACGTTTTACGGAAAAAATCGTATTTTCAGGATCCAGCTGAGCCAACGCCCTTGCTTCCTGGCCAATCAGTACTGCGTCGTCTTCGCCGTAATGCACCACCGACGGCAAAATAGCCCGGCCCTGCGCAT
Source organism: Photobacterium sp. OFAV2-7 (assembly GCF_022347985.1). Lineage (GTDB taxonomy): Bacteria > Pseudomonadota > Gammaproteobacteria > Enterobacterales > Vibrionaceae > Photobacterium. Next base: position 3,400 of record NZ_JAKRFQ010000147.1, on the reverse strand, counting down.
CCTGTAGCGTTTCCGGAACGCCGCTGCGAACCGCAGCCACGAGAGAGTTTGTGGTACCCAGATCAATACCCACCGCCAGTTTGTGTTGGTGCGGTGCTGCACTTTGACCTGGTTCAGCAATCTGTAACAGTGCCATTATCGTTCCTGTGGAGTTAATGCTGGAATCGGGAAAGGATCAGTCGAACAACGTTTCTTCAAGGCGCTCAACTTCGTTACGCAGCTTATCAATAAACTTCAGCTTGCGCACGGCATCCGCTGCTTGTTCCCAGCTTTCATTATTTAATAATTGCTCTAGATCCGCCAACTGCGACTTGTACATCGCCGACGCCTGCTGCTCAAAGTCGAACAGCGCCGACTCAGGATCAGTGGCATCAGGGATTTCTTCCAGAGCTTCACGCAGTTCCATCTGCTGCATCAAGAATTCTGGGTCTTGCAATGTCTTGTTCTCGCCGCGAATATCCACATGCTTCTCAGAGAGCATATATTCTGCTCGAGCAATAGGACTTTTCAGCGTTTGAAAGGCATCGTTAATTTGCGCAGCTTTCTGAACCGCCATTAAACGGTCTCGCTCAGAGGCGACTGCGAAATTGTCAGGGTGGAAACGACGTTGCAGTTCCCGGAACTGAGTTGAAAGAAGGCTACCATCCAGTTCAAACTGGAAAGGTAGCCCAAATAATTCGAAATGATTCATATAGCGTCTGATATCTATAGAGACCGAACCTGATAACTAAACAGCTAGCTATCAGGCTCAGTTGAAACAGCGATTAGACGTTGAAGCTCTCACCACAACCACACTCGCTTGAAACGTTCGGGTTGTTGAACTGGAAGCCTTCATTTAGCCCTTCTTTGGCGAAATCCAGCTCAGTACCGTCGAGATAGACAAGGCTCTTGGCATCAATAATGATTTTAACGCCTTTCTCTTCGAATACCGTATCCTCTTCATTCAGTTCATCAACGAACTCAAGGACATAAGCCATTCCTGAACACCCTGAAGTACGGACACCTAAACGCAGGCCAATGCCTTTGCCTCGGTTCTCTAGGAAAGTAGCTACGCGACTTGCCGCCGCTTCAGTAATAGTAATGGCCATACAACAACCCTCAGGAGATTAATTTTCTTCGTGTTTCTTCTTGTAATCGCTAACTGCGGCTTTGATTGCATCTTCAGCAAGAATCGAGCAGTGAACTTTTACCGGTGGCAGTTCAAGCTCTTCTGCGATCGCCGAGTTTTTGATTGAAGCCGCCTCGTCCAGGCTCTTTCCTTTCACCCACTCGGTGATCAGAGAGCTTGACGCAATCGCCGAACCACAACCGTATGTTTTAAACTTCGCATCTTCGATGATGCCTTCTTCAGTCACTTTAATCTGAAGTTTCATCACATCGCCACACGCAGGTGCACCCACCATACCGCTACCGATGCTCTTGTCGTTTTTGTCAAATGAGCCCACGTTACGCGGGTTCTCGTAATGATCGATGACTTTTTCGCTATATGCCATGATATATCTCCTCGAATACGTTATGACCGCAAGATTAGTGGTGTGCCCACTCGACTGTGTTCAGGTCAATGCCTTCTTTATACATATCCCACAACGGAGACATTTCACGCAATTTCTCAACCGCACCGCGGATTTGCGAAACTGCATAGTCTACTTCTTCTTCCGTCGTGAAGCGACCGAAAGAGAAACGAATTGAGCTGTGTGCCAGTTCATCGTCCAGACCCAGCGCACGCAGTACATACGAAGGCTCCAGGCTGGCAGACGTACACGCCGAACCAGAGGACACCGCAAGATCTTTCAGCGCCATCAGCAGGGATTCACCTTCAACGAAAGCAAAGCTGATGTTCAGGTTATTAGGCAGACGTTGTTCCATATCACCATTGATGGTCATCGCTTCGATGTCTTTAACACCTTCAAGCAGACGATTACGCAGCGCAAGCGCGTGCTGGTAATCTTTGTCCATATCTTCTTTGGCAACACGGAAGGCTTCGCCCATACCAACGATTTGGTGGGTCGCCAAAGTACCTGAGCGGAAACCACGCTCATGGCCGCCACCGTGCATTTGTGCCTCAAGACGGATACGTGGCTTACGACGCACATACAGTGCACCGATACCCTTAGGGCCGTAAATTTTATGCGCAGACAGCGAGATCAGATCGACTTTCATTTCCTGAACGTCGATTGGCAGCTTGCCGGCAGACTGGGCGGCATCCACGTGGAAAATGACTTTCTTCTCACGACATAGCTCGCCGATAGCCGTGATGTCCTGAATAACACCAATTTCGTTATTCACGTGCATGATAGACACCAATACAGTGTCTTCACGCATCGCATCACGCAGCTTCGCTAGGTCAATCAGACCGTTTGATTCTGGCTCAAGATAAGTCACTTCATAGCCTTCACGCTCTAGCTGGCGGCATGGGTCCAGAACCGCTTTGTGTTCTGTTTTACAGGTAATAACGTGTTTACCTTTTTTGCCGTAGAAGTGCGCAGCACCCTTAATAGCCAGGTTGTCAGATTCCGTTGCGCCTGACGTAAAGACGATTTCACGCGGATCCGCATTAAGCAAATCGGCAATATTTTCACGTGCCGTATCGACTGCTTCCTCTGCCTGCCAACCGTAACGGTGAGAACGAGAAGCCGGGTTACCGAAGTTACCATCCATAGTCAGGCATTGCATCATCTTCTCGGCAACACGGGGATCTACTGGGCAAGTAGCGGAATAATCAAAATATATTGGCAGTTTCATCTTCTTCTCCGAAAACACGGACGTCTAGTCTCTAGGAGCGAACATCGACACCTATAGTGGCGTTGTCGTGTGTATTATTATTTACAAATGATGCTTTGTGTCGGCCCAGATCCTGGCGATCAGAGATTTCCTGTACATCATTGTCTTTCATCAGCTCACCAAGAGTGATGTTGTTCAAAAAGCCGCTGATCCGGGAGCTCAGGTCGTGCCATAGAGTATGTGTCAAGCAGCGTACACCACCCTGACAATCCCCTTTTCCATGGCACTTGGTGGCATCAACCGATTCATCAACAGCTGCAATGACCATACCTACTGCAATGCTGTCCGCATCTTCACCCAGGCGGTAACCACCACCGGGACCACGAACACTGGCAACCAGGCCAGCCTTGCGCAGGCGAGAGAAAAGCTGTTCCAAATAAGACAGTGAAATCCCCTGACGCTCTGAAATATCAGCCAGAGGAACAGGACCATCTTGAGAATGCAGAGCCACATCTAGCATGGCTGTTACTGCGTATCTTCCTTTTGATGTCAATCTCATAACACACCGCTACCCACTTATATGTATGGGAGGAGTGTCGCATACCTGACTAAAACGGTCAAGTATTTACCTGACTGTTTTAGTCAAGCTTTTAACCATAAGGTTTATACGTCTATTTGT
>NZ_JAKRFQ010000146.1 GCF_022347985.1 Photobacterium sp. OFAV2-7 | reverse complement strand
TGCGCCTGGCGTGAAGAAGGCGAATAGACAGGTTCATGAAGACTCCCGATCACCCAGTCAAGCTGTGACGAGATACGCGGGTCAATATCAATCTCGCCATCTTGATTTAGGACATTTGCTTCAATGCCTCGAAGAATACCGACCCCATGAAGAAAACGGGGCAATACCCGCTGATTGGCAAAATGCCAGAAATGCGGTGCGCCAGGCATGCTCGGCGCATGATCAGTCACACAAAATAATGACAGCCCTTTACTCGCTGCCGCCTCGGCGTTTTCAAGCAACGTACTATAAGCATGCCCACTGGAAATAGTATGGGTGTGGGTATCAACTGAAAATTGCATATGCTCAGCTCCTTATAGAAGATATAGAATTAGCGAAAGCAGACTCGCTCTGCGTACAAGAGAATCGATATTATTGAGCCCGCAGGCTAACATACTCGCGTAACGACTTTTCAGCCATTTTACGGCTGGTGAATCCATAGTCTGACACAATCGTTGACCAGGGCTGACGCTGTAATATCTTGGCCACAGCCATGTAATCGTTCGTATCTAGTGCCTGCTGCTTACCCGAAAGATAGTTAGATAACCACACTTCCAAACTTGCCACCACCAGATCGTACCCCAGACCGCCATTGGCATAGATACGCACCTGCTGCTCGGCAAGGTGAGTGTTGTAATGTGGCAGTTGTGCCGCCCCATCCAGTGCAGAGAAATATAACTGGCTAAACAACAGAGTATCAAGATCACGATACTGTTCGACACGCTGGGCGTTAAGATTGGCCGCAAACAAGGTTTGCGCCTGAATTGCCCAGCCTTCTGACTCTGGGGAGATAGGCTGGATCATCAACAATGAATGGCTACCGCTTGCCGCATCTTTACTGACACCAAGTCGTACAGGGGTATATCCGGCTTTACGCCAAAAATCCACAAGCTCCGATGCCATTCCAAAACTGGTACCAAGGTAGTCAAATTTCTCTGCGACCGCCCAGCGACGGCAATGCTGCAGCAGAAGCAGCCCGATCCCTTGTTGTTGTCTCTCGGGATGGACGGCAATGCGAAGCACCCGGGCACAGCTTTGTATAGCCCCCGATTCTATCCCTATATGAGCAGCGACAGACTGCGCGAGCAAGTGACCTTTAGGCCGACGCTGCCCCAGCATTACTTGCCGCGCTAACTCCGGGGTAAAGTCGCCTTCAATACTCAGCAGACAACAACCAACAACGTGGTTCTTTGTTTCGGCGACCACAAGATGAATCGCGTCATCATCCAGTAACTGGACAAGATCTGCTGGGGAAGTTTGATAATGTGCATTGACCAGCAAGCCAAATAGCTGGGACAAATAGGTTTCGTCACCAACCAGCGAGTCGGTCGGGATATAGCGATATCGAATATCATCATTTTTCGCAACACCTGAATGTGCATCAAGTTCAGCATACTCGGCATCGAGCAGAAGCGCATTAAAAACCCATTGCTCGAGCGGATCATTATCAGCCCAACGGATCGGCTGGTTGATTTTAAGCTGTCGCCATTGTGGCGTGACAACATCAAGCTGCTGGCAAAACTTGATCGCAAATCCGCGTCCTGTCCCTTCGTAACCATGAACCGTACTGGCAAACGCAATGCGATTATAATGCCGCAGTAGCTTGTTCAACATCGGGGCGGGGATAGCAGCAGCCTCGTCAACAATCAAAAAATCAAGTGCAGGCTTATCAGACAACAAGGCATCGGGAGCGATAAATACCAACTCACTATCACCCAGTGCAAGCCTGGTCTGTGACTCAAGACTAATACCGAGTCGCCGCGCTGCATGGGCAAACAACGTCTCGGTGTTGGCATAAGCCGGAGCCGTCACCCCAATTCGCATCGTACGTTCTGACATCAAGCTTGCCGCAGCGATCCCAAGTGATGCCGATTTACCGCGGCCACGATCTGCCGTCAGGACCAGCGGTCGCTTTCGGTGACCTGTTACGACACGTCGGATAGCCGCTACTGCCTCGTATTGCCCAGGAGTAAGACAACCAAACTCGGCATCTGAATAATCCCCGTGGCTAGACGGCACAGCAGGCAATGGCGGCAAAGGCAAGCCTTGGCGCAGTTGAATAACATCAGGCAGCGAGAGTAACCCAATCATGCGGCGGATAAACGGTGACTGCTCATCGGTTTGCCGAAACCAAGTGGTCGGTGCCAGCAACAGCAGAACGCCACCACCCGTGATTGTTCCCGACAGCGCACCGAGTGCCTCGGCGTCAAAGACGCGTTGGGCATTGAAGATCAGACAATCGCATTCACGGCCAAGAAACTGTTTGGCTTTCTTTAATCTGACAGAAGAAATATGCTCGGGCGAAGATTCGCCTGCCCACAAGGGATGTTGGTAACGACGAAGAAATGCACCAACCAGTTCATTGGTCCAGCCAGCATCGCCTTCAACAACGACTAAATAACGGATATTGGCCTGCTTGGCGTTCTCGCTAAGGGCGTGACAAAAATGGATAAGATCGGACATTACAACACTCTACTGCTACTCACCCAGCGATCATAGCATGACGGTGATAACGGCGGCGAGGGTAATGCGCAACAGCAATCCAGTCACATTATTTGACATAAAAAAACCACGCAAGGCGTGGTTTTAGAGACATATGTAGGATCTGAAATAATGACTATTTCAGATAGTCCGAGAGGTAGGCAAGGATATCATCGGCCTGTTTCTCGCTGAGCTTCTTAAGCTTAAGCTGCAGTTTGTCGCCATCGCGGGTAAAGCTGACTTTCCCCTTGATCAACTCCTGCGCCTTAGGCTTTTCAATCTCAACTTTCGGCTGCAGCTCATCACTGATCTGTTCAAGCAACATCGTCACTTCGCGGGTAATACGCGTAATACCCTGAGCATCAATGGTCTTCCAAATCGCCTCATCCCCGACTGTTAGCTTGTTCACCAGCTGATCACGCTGTTCGTCGTTCAAGCCAAAAAACATACGATGCAGTTTAACGATAGTTGGTCGCCCCAACTCGCCGACACTCGGGTAGGCCATTAGCAGCTCCATCGGCAGGCTCGCTGCCTTCAACGCACCGCTTACCAAAGCCTCACTGCACTGACAATACTTCGCCAGTTCTTTCTGATCGGCGACTTTACCCGACGTCAGCAACAGCTGCATCTCCTTGCCACGTTCATACAGCGACAGTGGCTTGTGAGCATTTGCCACATCAGACAAAAACTTGGCATGCTCGCCATTGATCCCCTTGGCGACATAGATTAAGAAATCCTTGCCGGCCAGAATACAGGACATGCGACGGCGGCTACCGTCAAGCACCTCGATATTGCCGTTGTCTAGCCAGCGCCCGACCGCGGGGTACTGCTGACCGCGATCCTTGAGCGTGGTCAAAATATCAGCCAGGGCGTGTTCGTTCAAAAACGCCTGCTCACGTGCATTTTCGGCAAATACCTGGGTGGTTGATTCCACCTCACCGGCATTGATTTTCACCAACTCAAACGCAACGGTATCTTCACCGGCAACAGCCAGCTCAATAACAGAAGCTTTGTCACGTACCGCTTTCTGCGCTTCGTTGACGTTCGTCGCACGGCGTTTATCCGCTTTTCCGAACAGACGAGCATTCAGATCTTTGGTTTTAATTGCCATCTGCTATGTTACTCCTGATTCAAATTCGCCCAGTGACTGTGCATAACGCGCTCGAGCTCAAGCCCGACTCGCTGAATTGCATCCTGGGCGGTCGACAAGGTTTTCTTACCACCTTCAAATTCTGCTGCGGTCAGATCAAACACGGTACTGTAGGTATCCGCACAGGTTTCGAAGGCACGGCTGCGAGGTACAGTAGCCATCATCACCTGGTCACGCAGTAGATAATTCATTTCCGTCAACACCGAGACCTGTTTCTTATTATCATCCTCGAACATTGTCGGCATCAGGCGAATGAACTCAAGGCCATGCCATTCTTCCGGGAACATTTCGTAAACTGTTGGTAAATGCTGGAAAAAGTTAACAGTAGAGGCCCAGTCAAGACGCTTGGCCGCACAAGGAATGATCAGCGCATTCGAAGCATACATGGCATTCCAGACCAAGGGATCAATGTGCGGACCGGTATCAATCATAATAATGTCAAACTCATCGGCAATCGGATCGATGACCCGCTCCTTGAGCAATCTGACAATATCCAAATCCTGGTTAACCGCCAAGTCCTGCCACGCATCGGCATTAAACATCGCATCTTCAGGAAACGCCGCAATGGTCTTCAGGTTCGGATACTGGGTAGGCATCACCACATTATCCAACAAGAAATCCTTATCCATTTCCTGACCTTCAGGTACATTGCCCAGCATCACATCAACCGCAGAATAGATAGTTTCCTGCTCACCGACACTGATCTGCGGGTTGAGGAACAAACGTAGAGAACCCTGCGGATCAAGGTCAATAAGACAGATGCGATAACGCTTATCAAGATCAAGCGCCAGACAGGCTGCCAGGTGCACCGCCGTCATCGACTTGCCTGTGCCCCCTTTCTGGTTTTGCACATTAACAATCCAGGGCTTGCGACCGGCACCTTCTCGTTCATGGAATGCTGGTTTTTTGGCTGCATCCATAAGCTGATGCGCTTCTTCAAGCGTAATGGAATAATGATTGGCATTGTTCTTGGTAAACTGATGGCCCGTTGCCTCTACCCGGGAAATGGCATCATCGAGCTTGCGGCGGGTGAGACCAGAGCGTGTTTCCATCAACGCTTTGGACATCGGCGGGAAAAGCTCTTCACGACGTTCTTCTAAAACGATCTCGATCCGGTCTGCTTGTACCTGCTTGGTTTGCTCTGCGATATTGAGCAAGTTTTGAATCGTCTGTTCCCTATTCATTGTTGTTGTTCGCCATTATTAGTTTTGGGACACATTGTACAGCAAAACCAAATACATACAATAAAAAGCTGAACGTGCTAGTGTGATATTGTTCTCAACTGAAAATAAGCTAACAGAGCAAAAAGCCGCACTTCTATATCGATTTCCTGTCACTTTTTCGAGGCAATGATACAGAAAGAACAATTACACAAAAGTGTTACAGCGTCACTATTTTACAATGTAAATTGTAGATCAGGCCCATTTTCTCCGGAAGCGTGAAATTATCTGTTCAATTTACGGCCAGTGTTATTTCAATCTTAGCTATCGCTCTGATCACCTCATGCAGTAGCCAAATTTCAGTATGAAAAATAGAAATAGACAAAATCAGGCTGAAAACGATGAAAATGGCCTAATCCTTGGAGTTGAACAACAATCCACCAACGCGACTTGATCATTCTTCCAGAGAAACAGGCCCGATCTGAAACGATGATCAAGGCGGTAATCAATGTAAAACCGTTCATCTCACTGAGCCTGATCACAACGAGAACAACGGAAAAATGATCAAGAAGAAGATCAACATCCTTGCCGGCAAACAGAAGCCTCCGGAAGCATGAACATTTAGTGCTAATTTACGGTGAATGCAGATTGCGGCAGGCCTGATGGCAACTTTCCGGCCCTAAACCCGGCAATATACGGCAGGCAAGTGATGTTTAGACAATCAGTTGAAATACAGAGCCTACGACTTGATCATCGATCCGAACACGGACACATGAAGATTGACCTCTAAATTACGGAGAGTGCGATTTGAATCTTGGTTAATTAAGCGCCAATCATCAACCTGGCAGTCGGATCCAACTTTGAACTGACACTACTATGATCATTTTTCCGGACCAATCCTCAGCTGAAAAGATGAAATTACACCGCCGGAGAGGATCTGCGCTGAATAAACCTGTGGATAACCTGTTTTAATATCATGATCATCGTTTCTAACTCGTGATGATCATTGTTACGCGCTACTGATGATCATCCTTCCTGAGGCACTATGATCATTGTTTCTGATGAGTTATGATCAGCGTTCCGGCAATATGTTGATCATCTTTCCGTACAGGCAATTTTGAAAGGTTATTTTAATCAGTCACTTACGCGTTTATTTTTCACCGGATCATAAGATCAGAATATCAATAAGATCACATTAAACAAAAAGATCAGTTTTTAACTGATTCAATAAAAAGAGCTTTATTTCTTGATCTTTTTCTATTAATCTTTCCGGAAAGATGATGCTTCTACGGCTAATGATAAATGAAAGCCCCTGGTAACAACGATAATAAAACCGTCGAAAAGATTTTGATCTCTGCGCCACGATCCCACAAAGATGGCCACCTGTTCGCAATACCTTCTGCCCTTGTAGACTGGTTACCTCAGTACCAGCACTTCAAAGGTGTGACGAAAAGTATTATTGAACTGCTTAACTTAATTTCTCTTCGCGGCCTATCGAGCCAGGACGGTATGGTTTCAACTACTGAGTTGGTAGAAGCGACTGAAGGACAACTAACACGTGCAGCCATTCAGCAGCGCTTGCGTGCTGCTGTCAATATTGGTTTATTCAGCCAACAACCTGTACGTTTTGAAGAAGGCCTGGCCGGGAAAACCATGCTGCACCACTTTCTGAATCCGGCTTTGCTGATATCTCAGCTTGGTACAGGTAGCCTGAACTCAGAGCAGAGCAAGGCCCAGGAGAAACAGAAGCGCTCCAAGGCATTGGCGCAAAACCATGTTAACCGACGTCTGTTGAACGAGTACGGCCTGGGAACCCCCCCAACCATGCCTGACGAAGCTGATCAAATTGTTGTTTCGCCAACCAGCTGGGCCGGGATCATTGATCAGGCACTGGCGCCGCCGAGAACCAAGAAGAGCTATCAGAAGTCGATGGTTGCGATCAGCGGCACCAAGGCGATCATCGAGACGCGATCCTCAAAATCGATCATGACCGTTGATGATCTGATGACCTTATTTGCCCTGTTTACGTTGACGGTGCAGTACCATGATCATCATTTGCCGGACTATGAGATCCAGTCCCGTCACATGGGCAATAAGACCCCGATTTATATTACGGATATTCTGGCTCTTCGTGGCAAAAAAGACAGCGGACCGGCACGTGACTCGATCCGAGAGAGTATTGATCGGATTGAATTTACCGATTTTCAGTTGCATGAGCTTACCGGTCGCTGGCTCAGCGAGAACATGCCTGAAGGCTTCAAGAGTGATCGTTTCCGCTTTCTGGCCAGAACGATCACGGCTTCGGAAGAAGCACCGCAGGAAGGTGATGACGGCGAGATTCGGATCAAGCCCAATCTGTATATCCTGGTCTGGGAACCTTCGTTCTTTGACGAGTTGCTAACTCGTGATTACTTTTTCCTCTTCCCACCGGAGATCCTGCGCCAGCATACGTTGGTTTTCCAGCTCTATACGTTCTTCCGGAGCCGTATGTCCCGTAGGGTCAATGACTCGATGCTGCTTAGCGAGCTCAATCAGAAACTGGCTCGCAATATTGAATGGCGCCGTTTCTCGTCGGATCTGATCCGCGAGCTACGAAAACTGGCCGAAGGTAAGATTACTGATGATATCTTTGCCGTCAATCTGTGGGGCTACCACCTGACGATCACCCCTGAGGATCAGGATAAGCGCTACTGTGATTATCAGATTGACATTAAGTGCGATGCCGATGAGGTGATCCGTTATTCACGGGCTAAAACCACCAATGAAGGCAAGCGCTCAATGGCACCGACGATGCCAAACCCGCTGCGAAACGAAATTATGCCCAAGCAGGAGCTTGATCAGCTTTCCGAGATCATCGACGGTGAGTTCGAGCCGATCCAGCGCAAAGAGGGACGGACCAAGGGCCGTTTGGGGCGCAGAGTGAA
>NZ_JAKRFQ010000145.1 GCF_022347985.1 Photobacterium sp. OFAV2-7 | reverse complement strand
ATATCCAGCCGACTGGGTAACCTTGCCGTCGCAACCCGGGATGCCGAGTCACGGGTACGCTTTATTGGGTACAACGTCGATCAATTCAAGCTGTGGATTTTTGTGCTGTCAGCGGTACTGGCCGGTATCGCCGGTGCCTTGTATGTGCCGCAGGTTGGCATTATCAACCCTGGGGAATTTGCACCGCTTAACTCAATCGAGATCGTGGTGTGGGTAGCGCTGGGTGGTCGGGCAACTTTGTTTGGCGCCATTGTCGGTGCCTTGCTTATCAACTATGCCAAGAGCTGGTTCACCATCGAATTTCCGGAAGTCTGGCTATTTGCGCTGGGGAGCTTGTTTGTACTGGCGACACTATTCCTGCCTAAAGGCGTAACCGGATTTTTCTCTGACTCATTTGCTCGCAAGTCTTCTCGCTCTTCGTCTCGTAAGGAGGCCGCATTATGACCACGATTCCTCAACAGCTCTCGCCCGAGAAGCTGGATCAGTCTCATTGGTTGCCGGTGCAGTTTCGTAATTCGGTAAAGAACTTTGTTCGCCGGGATCAGGTTTTTGATTTTCTCAAACCGCAACAGCACCCCTTGCTCGATACCCGGCACAACATTTTGCTGTATCTCGAAGGGGTAACCAAGTCATTTGACGGATTCAAGGCGATCAACGATTTGAACCTGTATATCAAGGAAGGAGAACTGCGCTGCATTATCGGTCCGAATGGTGCCGGGAAGACCACCATGATGGACATCATTACCGGTAAGACTCGCCCTGACGAAGGGCAGGTCTGGCTGGGCTCCAATATCAATCTTCTGCAAATGGACGAAGCCGAGATAGCCAATGCCGGTGTCGGCCGGAAGTTCCAGAAACCGACAGTGTTTGAGTGCCTGTCGGTGTGGCACAACCTGGAACTGGCAATGGCCGGGGAGCGCAGTGTCTGGCGTGTATTCAGAGCCAGTCTTAACGGGGAACAGCGTGATGAACTCAATCGGGTGCTGATCCTCATTGGCCTTGAAAATCATGCTGACCTGTTGGCAGGTAACTTGTCTCACGGTCAGAAGCAATGGCTGGAGATCGGCATGCTGCTGATGCAGAAGCCTAAGCTGTTGCTGGTGGATGAACCAGTCGCGGGGATGACCCACCAGGAAATGGATCGAACGGCAGAATTGCTGACATCGCTGGCCGGGGATCATTCGGTGGTGGTGGTCGAGCATGATATGGATTTTGTCCGCTCGATTGCCAGTAGGGTGTCTGTTTTGCATCAGGGGCATATGCTGGCCGAAGGCTCGATGAGCGAGGTGCAGTCTGATCCACGGGTCAAAGAAGTCTATCTGGGAGAATCGTGATGCTGGAAATCAAAGGACTGAATCAATTTTACGGCGAGAGCCATACCTTGTGGGATTTGGATATCAGCATTCCCGAGGGGAAGTGCACGGTACTGATGGGACGCAACGGGGTAGGGAAAACGACCTTGCTACAGTGTGTGATGGGGTTGTTGCCTGTCAAGAGCGGTGAGATCGTGCTGCAGGGGAAAGATATCAGCAAATTGTCGGCAGAAAGTCGTCCCCGTCATGGTGTTGGGTATGTACCTCAGGGGCGACAGATTTTTCCGTTGCTGAGTGTTGAAGAGAACCTGCATATCGGCCTGCCTATCCGAGCTAAGGGCGATCGCAAAATTCCCGAGTTTATCTACGAGCTTTTCCCGGTGCTGAAAGAGATGCTCCATCGTCGTGGCGGAGACTTGAGCGGGGGCCAGCAACAACAACTGGCTATCGCCCGGGCACTGGTCGTCAACCCTAGCTTGCTGATACTGGATGAGCCGACTGAGGGGATCCAGCCCAACATCGTTCAGGAAATTGGTGACATCATTCGCCGGTTGAATCATGAGTTAGGACTCACGGTATTGCTGGTTGAACAAAAGCTTCCTTTTGCACGAAAAGTTGGTGACAACTTTTGTTTGCTTGATCGTGGGCGGGCTGTTGCCAAGGGAGAAATGGCCGGCCTTAACGACAAACTGATCAAGGAGTATCTGACTGTATGACGGCAATCCATAACAGCATCGAGATAAAGTCTCCGCTAACCAATATTGCTTCAATCACACCTAAACCTTTGCCTGATGATCTTGAATCGCAGCAGGGGTGGCGGGCGCGGTTGGAACTGGGATTTTCGGCCAATGCCACTAAAACGGTATTGAAGCACCGCAAGCAACTTGGCCCGCTTGCGGTTCAGCGTCCGCTTTATCCTGAAGGCGATGTTTGTCACACGTACTTGCTTCACCCTCCCGGTGGAGTCGTTGGCGGAGACAAGCTGTCAATTGCTGCCCATTCAGAGACTGATGCCAAGGCATTAATCACCACGCCCGGCGCGACCAAGTTTTATCGCTCTTCGGAAAAATACGCCTATCAGCGTCAACATCTCTCGGTAGATGCAGGCGCCATGCTTGAGTGGCTGCCGCAAGAAAATATCTATTTTCCGGAAGCTCGAGTCAGACTGGATACCGAGATCGACGTAGAGCCCGGAGGTCGATTTATTGGTTGGGAAATGCACTGTTTTGGGCGACCTGCACTAAAAGAGGGCTTTACCAGTGGGAGCGTTGTCGGTTGCACCCAGCTCAGGATTGGAAATGAGCTGATTATTGCAGAGCAACTGAATGTACAGGGCGGTGATCAGCACCAGCAAAGTGCAGGCCTGCGGGGCAATCCGATGATGGGCACCATGATAGTGACTGAATCTGACGAGCCCTTGCTCAATATGGTACAGACCTTGCTTTGTGACTATCAGGAATACTTATTGGAAAACAAGGTAGTAGCTGGTGTGACTGAAGTAACGGACAGCAGCGGTGAGCACAGGGTGATGGTAGTCAGGGCGATGGGAGACGGTACCGAGCCAATGATGGCGCTGTTTACCCAGGTTTGGTTGTCAGTGAGGCGTACCTGGTTTGGCAGTAAACCAAACACTCCCAGAATTTGGGCGACCTGAGCCCTAACTACTTGGTGGCATCTTGATAATTGCTCGGGCTGTTATCCGGAGTATTGATGGTTTGCTGGAGGAATAGATGGAATTAACACCCAGAGAAAAGGATAAGTTGCTGATTTTTACTGCAGCTCTTCTGGCTGAGCGACGCCGTGACAAAGGCCTGAAACTCAACTATCCGGAGTCGGTGGCTTTGATTAGTGCTGCGATCATGGAAGGGGCCAGAGAAGGACGAACCGTCGCGGAGTTGATGGATTTTGGCCGGACAATATTGTCAGCAGACGAGGTGATGGAAGGCGTTGCTGCAATGATAAACGACGTTCAGGTAGAAGCGACGTTTCCTGACGGTACCAAGCTGGTCACCGTCCATGATCCGATTGTATGAGGTGAGTGATGTCAGACAATCAACAAGACGTGTCCAGAGCGATGATCCCCGGTGAGCTTCAATGCGCTGAGGGTGAGATTGAACTGAATGTGGGCAAACCTGTGCTGACGGTTTCAGTAGCCAACTTGGGGGATCGGCCAATACAGATTGGCTCCCATTACCATTTCTTTGAAGCCAATGAAGCGCTGGAGTTTGAACGTGAGGCAACGCTGGGCTACCGGCTCAATATTGCAGCGGGTACGGCTACCCGTTTTGAGCCCGGGCAGTCACGAACGGTTGAGCTGGTAAGTTTCGGCGGTACGCAGACTATTTATGGGTTTCAGGGCAAGGTCATGGGCTCTGTCGGGCAGTCCGCATTGGCGATAGAACCTGACAGCAGGGAGGCGGAGGAATAAATGGCGACAATTTCAAGACAAGCCTATGGCGAAATGTTTGGCCCGACTGTTGGCGACAGGTTGCGCCTGGCCGATACCGAGTTGTGGCTGGAGGTTGAGAAAGACTATACCCGCTACGGTGACGAAGTGAAATTTGGTGGTGGTAAAGTCATCCGTGACGGAATGGGGCAGAGTCAGCTGCCGTCGTCGTTCACACCCGATTTGGTGATCACCAATGCCGTTATTCTCGATTATTGGGGGATAGTCAAAGCCGATGTGGCAGTCAAAGATGGCCGTATCAGCGCCATTGGCAAGGCGGGAAACCCGGATGTTCAGTCTGGTGTCGATATCGTGATTGGCCCGGGAACAGAAATTCTGGCGGGTGAGGGCGCTATTCTCACTGCCGGAGGTATCGACTCCCATATTCACTTTATCTGCCCGCAGCAGATTGAAGAGGCTCTGTGCTCTGGGATCACTACCATGCTTGGCGGAGGCACAGGACCGGCGACAGGCACCAATGCGACGACCTGTACACCGGGTCCGTGGAATATTCACCGGATGCTCGAAGCGCTGGATACTTTCCCGATGAACTTTGGCCTGCTCGGCAAAGGGAATGCCAGCTTGCCTGAAGCGCTGCATGAACAGGTTGAGGCCGGAGCTATCGGCCTGAAGCTTCATGAAGACTGGGGAACCACACCGGCCTCGATTGATAACTGTATGACAGTCGCCGAAGACACCGATGTTCAGGTCGCTATTCATACCGATACGCTAAATGAATCTGGTTTTGTTGAGTCAACCTTGGCTGCGATCGGCGAGCGAGTGATCCATACCTACCACACTGAAGGTGCCGGTGGCGGCCATGCGCCTGATATTATCCGCGCCTGCGGTGAGTCAAACGTATTGCCTTCATCAACCAATCCGACCCGGCCCTATACGGTCAATACCGTTGATGAGCACCTGGATATGCTGATGGTCTGCCACCATCTTTCTCCTTCGATTGCTGAAGATGTTGCCTTTGCCGAATCCCGGATCCGGCGGGAGACCATTGCTGCCGAAGATATTCTTCATGATCTGGGGGCGTTCTCGATGATTGCGTCTGATTCTCAGGCGATGGGACGAGTCGGCGAGGTGATCACTCGTACCTGGCAGACTGCCCATAAGATGAAAGTGCAGCGTGGCAGCCTGCCGCAGGATACAAGCTATAGCGACAATTATCGTCTCAAACGCTATATCGCCAAGTACACCATTAATCCGGCAATTACTCACGGGATCGGTCATGAAGTCGGCTCTATCGAGATAGGAAAACTTGCTGATTTGGTGCTTTGGAAGCCCGCTTTTTTCGGGATCAAGCCCAGCACAATCATCAAGGGAGGCATGATTGCCGCCGCTCCGATGGGCGATCCGAATGCATCGATCCCAACACCACAGCCTGTGCATTATCGGTCGATGTTTGGTAGCTACGGTAAAGCCAGCCAGAACACGTCGATGCTGTTTGTTTCAGCGTCGGCGAAATCAGCAGGCATTGACGAACAGCTTGGTTTGCAAAGTTTGATTGGCGTCGCCAAAGGGTGCCGCACCATAACCAAGAGCGACATGGTGCTGAATGACTGGCAACCCAATATTGAAGTCGATTCACAGACCTACCAGGTACGTGCCAACGGAGAGCTGCTGGTGTGCGAGCCAGCAGAGGTATTGCCGATGGCACAGCGTTATTTCTTATTTTGAGGATCTTTGATGATTGTTCTAACTCAGATTTTGACTGCACAGGAGTCAGCGTCATTGACCGACAGTGCAACGCTTAGCCTGCCAATTGACTCAAGGATTAAAAGCCGTCTGAAGGTCAACTTAGACGATGGCAGAGAAGCCGGGCTGTTTTTACCACGCGGCAAGATCCTGCGAAACGGTGATCTGTTGCGAAGCGAGCAGGGGGTGTTGGTCAGGGTGCTGGCAGCCGAAGAGGCCGTATCTACTGTCTACTGTTCTGATCCGCATCTTATGGCGCGGGTTTGCTACCACCTTGGCAACCGCCACGTTCCGCTTCAGATAGAGCCTGACTGGGTGCGATATCAGCACGATCATGTGCTGGATGAGATGGTCGCAGGGCTGGGGGCCGAAGTGACGTCGGAAATGGCTCCGTTCGAGCCTGAGGCAGGCGCTTATGGTGGTGCAAATAGCGGGCACTCACATACCGGGCATAGCCATGGACACAAACACTCTGATGAACACAGCCACCATAGCCATTAAACCGATAGTGGCTAAGGCAAGATATCAATAACAGATAAAGCATGAAGCTTGATAACAATAGCGAAAGGAAAAGATATGGTTAAATTAATTCATACCCGCTCATTAGTATCATCTGGATCTGCAGCACTACTGCTAGCCTCTGGTTCGGCAATGGCTCACAGTGGCCATGGCCCACTAGAAAGCGGGGTGTTCTCTTCTTTTGTCTCCGGCATCACCCACCCGATCACCGGGTTAGATCATCTGGTTATGTTAGTGGGGGTGGGGCTGATTGCCGCCCAATATAAACAGAGACACCAACAAGTGCGTATCGTGCTGGCAGCATTGGTCAGTATGCTGCTCGGCCTTGGTTTTGGCGCGATGTCGGGCTTTGCAACCGGTATTGAAACGATGATTCTGGCCTCAGTGTTTGTTGCATCTGTTGCTGTGTATAGCCGTCAGCGAGCAGGAAGTAATAGCTGGTCAGTCGTAATGTCGGTGTTGGCTGTTGTTGCTGTTATGTTCCATGGCTGGGCACATGGACTTGAGGCATCTTCTTCTGGCTTGATGGCTTTTGTACCCGGCATGTTGGTAAGTGCCAGTTTGCTTGCAATGAGTGGTTACAAGTTAGGCCAGTACCTTAGCCCTAAGTGGCAGAGTGCCTTGTTGGCAATGAGCGGTACTTTACTGGCACTTGCTAGCTAATTTGCATGGCAGGTGACTATGTCCAATACCAGACATGTATTACCGGATTTTCGCCTTTATCAACTAATGAGCCCCTCATTACCGATTGGGGCATTTACTTACTCACAGGGGCTAGAGTGGGCGATAGAGAAAGGATGGGTAACCAATCAGGAAAGCCTTCAGCTCTGGCTGACAGATGTACTTCACCATAGCCTGGTAACACTGGAGCTACCTATTCTATCTCGTTTGTACATGGCCTATGAACAACATGAACTATCCGCAGTAACCCACTGGAATCATTGGTTATATGTTAATCGTGAAACCAAGGAGTTGCGTTTGGAAGAGCAGCAGAGAGGCAAGGCGACAGCGAGGTTACTCGCGCAACTGGGCGAGCCGTTTCCTGCCCATGATCTGGCCTGTGCGGAGGGCTGCCAACTGGCAGGCTTTGCGTTGGCGGCGAACCACTGGGGGATAGAATCGGCGGCGTTAAATGCCGGTTATCTCTGGAGCTGGCTTGAAAATGCGACGATGGCCGGGGTGAAGCTCATCCCGCTGGGCCAGAGCGCCGGACAGCAGATATTGCTGTCGATGTCCCAGCTGCTGCCAGATGCCCTGGCTGCTTCGCAACAGGTCCAGGACCATGAAATTGGCAGTTTTACTCCGGCGCAGGCGATAGCCAGTAGCCAGCACGAGACTCAATACACCAGACTTTACCGATCTTAGGGAAATAACCATGACAGAATACAAATCACCATTACGGATTGGCGTTGGCGGCCCGGTAGGGTCGGGAAAGACAGCATTGCTAGAAATACTGTGTAAAACCATTCGTGATAAGTACAACATTGCCGTTGTAACCAATGATATCTACACCCAGGAGGATGCCAAAATCCTGACCCGGGCAGAGGCCCTAGATGCTGACCGAATCATAGGTGTCGAGACTGGCGGATGTCCTCATACGGCAATTCGGGAAGATGCCTCGATGAACCTGGCAGCGGTTGAAGAGCTGGCAGCAAGGCACAAGAGCCTTGATGTGGTCTTTATCGAGAGCGGCGGCGATAACTTGAGTGCGACCTTCAGCCCCGAGCTGGCCGATTTAACGATTTATGTCATTGATGTCGCCGAAGGGGAGAAGATTCCGAGAAAAGGAGGCCCGGGAATTAC
>NZ_JAKRFQ010000144.1 GCF_022347985.1 Photobacterium sp. OFAV2-7 | reverse complement strand
AGTGATGTTTGTCACGACCGTCGGCATGCTGTTTATTGCCGGTGCCAAATTATGGCAGTTTCTGGCGATGCTAGCAGCTGCGATGATGGGAATCGCCCTGCTGATTGTTTTCGAGCCGTATCGTCTACGCCGGGTTACTTCGTTTATGGATCCGTGGGAGGACCCTTTTGGTAGCGGTTACCAGCTCACCCAGTCGCTGATGGCCTTCGGCCGCGGGGATTGGTTGGGTCAGGGGCTGGGCAACTCGATTCAGAAGCTGGAGTATTTACCCGAGGCTCATACTGATTTCGTATTTGCAGTATTGGCTGAGGAAGTCGGCCTGATTGGGGTCACGATTGTACTGCTGTTAATTTTTTCCCTGGTTTTTAAAGCACTATTTATCGGCCGCAAATGCCTGCAGTCAGGGCAGCTGTTTGGTGGCTTTCTGGCATTCGGCTTTGGCTTCTGGTTTGCTTTCCAGACTCTGGTCAACGTAGGAGCAGCCGCAGGGCTGGTCCCGACCAAGGGGCTGACACTGCCGCTGATCAGTTACGGTGGCTCCAGTTTATTTATCATGGCAACGGCAGTCGCCATATTGATACGCATTGATCATGAGCAGCGTCTAGCTGCCAAGTATGGTCCTGCAGAAGAATTAGATGATGACGACAATGAACAAGAATAAACGCCTGCTGGTGATGGCCGGGGGAACCGGTGGCCATGTTTTTCCCGGACTTGCCGTGGCCAAGAAACTGCAGCAAGAGGGATGGGACATTCGCTGGCTGGGGACGGCCGACCGGATGGAGGCAGATCTGGTGCCAAAGCACGGTATCGAGATTGACTTTATCAAGGTGAAGGGGCTGCGTGGGCAGGGGATAGCCCGCTTGCTGACGGCACCCTTTAAGATCCTGGGGGCGATTTTACAGGCTCGTCAATATATCAAGGCCTGGCAGCCCGATGCAGTATTGGGCATGGGCGGCTATGTCAGTGGTCCGGGTGGCGTTGCGGCCTGGCTTTCTGGTGTACCCGTTGTCCTGCATGAGCAGAATGCCGTGGCGGGGCTGACTAATCAGTGGCTCTCGCGTATCGCCTCGAAGGTATTGCAGGCGTTTCCTGGGGCGTTTTCTGATACCGAGGTTGTTGGCAACCCGGTGCGCAAGGATGTGACCTTGCTGCCTGCACCGAGCGAGCGTTTTGCCGAGCGTCAGGGGCCGATCCGTATTCTGGTGATGGGCGGCAGCCAGGGTGCTCGTATTTTGAATCAGACGATGCCAGAGGTTGCCGGCATACTGGCCGACAAGGTGACCATTTGGCACCAGGCGGGCAAAGGCAGCCTCGATGCCACCGAACAGGCTTACAGAGACAAAACAGAAACGGCTCACAAGGTAACCGAGTTTATCGATGATGTTGCGGCAGCCTATGCATGGGCAGATATTGTTGTCTGCCGCTCCGGCGCTTTGACGGTATCTGAACTATCGGCAGCCGGCGTCGGCGCCATCTTTATCCCGTTTATGCACAAAGACCGCCAGCAGGCATTGAATGCCGATCACCTGGTGCAGTGCGGGGCGGCGAAAATGATTGAGCAAATGGATCTGACCGCACAGGGTCTGGCAGAAGAATTAAACCAATTAGACCGTGGCTCGCTTGTCAATATGGCAAGTGCTGCGCGTGATGCAGCGATCCTTGACGCCGACGTGCGCGTTGCCGATGTGATCAAGTCGCTGGCAAATAAATAAGAGACAGAGTGATGAGTAAACTGGATAACCCGCAATTAGCAAAAATCAGAACCATGGTGCCAGAAATGCGCCGCGTTGAGCGTATTCACTTTGTTGGAATTGGCGGGGCCGGCATGAGCGGTATCGCTGAAGTATTGATTAATGAAGGCTATTGCGTGAGCGGGTCGGATATTGCCCCGAACGCGGTTACCGAGCGGCTGACAGAAAAAGGCGCTGAGCTTTTCTTTGGCCATGCCGCCAGTAACGTAGAAGGGGCGAGTGTGGTCGTGGTCTCTACGGCGATATCTGCCGATAATCCAGAACTGGCCACTGCGCGCGAGCTGAGGATCCCGGTTGTGCGCCGGGCAGAAATGCTGGCCGAACTGATGCGCTACCGCCACGGTATTGCAATTGCCGGTACCCACGGCAAAACAACTACGACGGCACTGACCACCCAGATCTATTCGGAAGCCGGCCTCGATCCGACATTTGTCAACGGTGGCCTGGTGAAAAGTGCCGGCACTAATGCTCGCCTGGGCTCCAGTCGCTATCTGATTGCCGAGGCCGACGAGAGTGATGCCTCATTCCTGCATCTGCAGCCGATGGTGTGTGTAGTGACAAATATTGAAGCTGATCATATGGAAACCTATGGCGGCGACTTTGAGGTACTGAAGCAGACTTTTGTCGATTTCCTTCATAATCTGCCTTTCTACGGCTTGGCCGTGATGTGTATTGATGATCCGGTTGTGCGTGAGCTGCTGCCGAGAATTGGCCGCCAGGTGATCACCTATGGCTTCTCTGAAGATGCCGATGTCCGCCTGGTCAACTATCGCCAGCAGGGCCAGCAGGGACACTTTACGATTTTGCGTCAGGGTAAGCCGGCGCTTGATATTGCGCTAAATATTCCGGGTCAGCACAATGCGCTAAATGCTACGGCTGCTGTTGCGGTGGCAACTGAGGAAGGGGTTGAAGACGATGCGATTATTCGCGCGCTGGCAGAGTTCCAGGGGACGGGTCGTCGTTTTGACCATCTGGGTGAGTTCGAGTCCGGCAACGGCAAAGTAATGCTGGTGGATGATTATGGCCACCACCCGAGTGAAGTGGACGTGACAATCAAAGCTGCGCGGGCAGGATGGCAGGAAAAGCGCCTGGTAATGGTGTTCCAGCCTCATCGTTACAGCCGTACCCGTGATCTGTACGATGACTTTGCCAATGTGCTGGAACAGGTTGACGTGCTGGTTATGTTGGATGTGTATGCTGCCGGAGAGGCACCGATTGCCGGGGCCGATGGCCGCGCACTTTGCCGCACTATTCGCGGACGCGGCAAGATCGATCCGATTTTTGTCCCTAACAGCGAGGCATTGCCGTCTGCGCTGGCCAATATCATTCAGAATGATGATTTGGTATTAACTCAAGGCGCCGGTGATGTTGGCAAGATTGCCCGTCAACTGGCTGAAATGGAGCTGAATATTTCAGAAATGCGTCGGGATTGATCATTTACCAATAGTTGAAAGCAAAATGGTACATTTATTGCATCATTTTTAAGCGGCAAAGTGCCCGTGATATAACCATTTATTAGGTTTTGATCTCAGGATATGAAAGGAAACCTTCAACAATAGTTGGAGAGCAACGGGTTGGTCGGTATAATCGATCAACTTTGTGCATTCCTACCTGACTTTTCCAAGCGTCAGTTATCCCTCCCGGTGATGTTGGAGGGTCGTGATGATTGAGGTAAGGGCAAACAAACGTTATATGGCTGATGCAGTCTTAAAAAGAGTATCCCAGCCTCCTTTGGGTAAGGCGGCACATTGGGGAGGCGTGGCGTTTTTTCTCTTTGTTATCGGTTTTATCGCCTGGCTGGTTAGCGCAGGGTTAAACTGGATGACAGACGCCAACCGGTTGCCGTTATCGCAACTGGTGATCCAGGGAAAGCTTGAGTACCTGAGTGCCGACGATGTTCGCCAGGGAATATTGCAGTTGGATCATCTGGGTAGCTTTATGACCCAGGATGTCGATGAGATCCAGCTGGCTCTGGAAGCGTTGCCTTGGATTTCGAGAGCGTCGGTACGAAAACAATGGCCTGATTCCATCAAGGTTTTTGTGGTTGAGCACCAGCCAGCGGCAATCTGGAACCAGCAATATCTGGTAAATACTGACGGTGCGGTGTTCGAGGCGCTGGCGGAACAGGTCACAGAGAAACATCTGGCCGGGTTAAGCGGACCGGATGGTAGCAGTCACGAAGTGTTGACCGCGTTGCGTGAAATGCAACCAAGATTACAGCTTGCCGGGTTCGACATTGCCAGGTTGGCATTGAATGAACGCCGGGCCTGGCGAGTATGGCTAAAGAATGGAATTCGACTCGAGTTGGGTCGAGAAGCCCGAATGGAGCGCCTTGAGCGTTTTATCGGCATATATCCTGAACTAGAGCAGCAGGGAAAAGCCATTGAGTACGTAGACTTGCGCTACGATACCGGGGCTGCTGTGGGTTGGAAAGTGGTTCCAGAATAATACATCCAGAACAAGCCTCTGAATACCTAGGGCAGTTCGGTGAGTATAACTATAAGAGCGTGCGCTAATGACGAAGGCGGCAGATAAAAAACTCATAGTGGGCCTGGATATCGGCACATCCAAAGTGAGTGCTTTGGTTGGGGAAGTCTTGCCTGATGGCAATGTAAATGTCATTGGTGTCGGCAGCAGCCCGTCACGGGGAATGGACAAAGGCGGGGTTAATGACCTTGAGTCCGTCGTCAAATCTGTTCAACGCGCAGTCGATCAGGCTGAGCTGATGGCAGATTGCCAGATTTCCTCTGTGTTTTTGTCGTTATCCGGCAAACATATACGTTGCCAGACAGAAAAAGGCATGGTGCCTATTTCTGACAAAGAGGTAACGCAGGATGACGTTGATAATGTTATTCATACAGCGAAATCAGTAAAAATTAGCGATGAACACCGAACTTTGCATGTAATTCCTCAGGAATTTGCTATTGATTATCAAGAGGGAATTAAAAACCCTGTTGGATTATCAGGCGTTCGGATGGAAGCAAGCGTGCATTTGATCACCTGTCACAACGATATGGCTCGCAATATTGTAAAAGCGGTCGAGCGCTGTGGACTCAAGGTTGATCAGCTGATCTTTTCTGGTTTGGCTGCCAGCCATGCGGTACTGACAGCCGATGAGCGCGAACTGGGTGTTTGTGTGGTCGATATCGGTGGCGGTACCATGGATCTAGCAGTCTGGACAGGCGGAGCATTGCGGCATGCCGAAGTGATCCCTTACGCCGGCAATGTCGTGACCAGTGATATCGCCTACGCATTCGGTACGCCTCCGGGTGATGCAGAAGAAATCAAAGTGAAATTTGGCTGTGCGTTGAGCGAGTTGGTGAGCAAAGATGCGAAGGTCGATGTACCGAGTGTCGGTGGTCGACCGTCACGCAGCCTGCAGAGCCAGACACTGGCAGAAGTGATAGAACCCCGTTACAGCGAGCTGTTGGGGCTGGTTAATCAGAAACTGCTGGAAATACAAGAACAACTGCGTAATGCAGGGGTGAAGCACCATTTAGCGGCAGGTATCGTTCTAACCGGCGGTGCCGCACAGATGGAAGGCCTGATTGAATGTGCCGAGCGAGTTTTTCGCAATCAGGTACGGATCGGGCAACCGCTTGAGCTAAGTGGGCTGACTGATTATGTTCAGGCTCCGCATTATGCAACTGCAGTAGGTCTACTGCATTACGGAAAGGACAGTCAGACATTTGATGATGGTGAACTGGAGCCGAAGCGTTCGGTATCCGGAATTTTCTCCAAAATCAGTGGCTGGCTAAGAAAAGAATTTTAAAACCTGATGCGAACAGGATAAACGGAGAGAACAAATGTTTGAACCGATGATGGAAATGTCTGATGAAGCGGTAATTAAGGTCATTGGCGTTGGCGGCGGCGGCGGTAATGCTGTCGATCACATGGTACGTGAGTCGATTGAAGGTGTTGAGTTCATCAGTGTCAATACTGATGCTCAGGCGCTTCGAAAAAGCAGTGTAAGTACAGTGATTCAGATCGGTGGTGATATCACCAAAGGTTTGGGCGCAGGTGCGAACCCTCAGGTGGGTCGTGACTCTGCACTGGAAGATCGTGAGGCTATCAAGGCTGAGCTGCAAGGCTCGGACATGATCTTCATCGCGGCAGGAATGGGTGGCGGTACTGGTACCGGTGCGGCTCCGATCATTGCTGAGGTGGCGAAAGAGCTGGGCATTCTTACTGTTGCAGTGGTAACCAAGCCATTTAGCTTTGAAGGTAAGAAGCGTATGGCGTTTGCTGAGCAGGGTATCGAAGAGCTGTCAAAGCACGTCGACTCGCTGATCACGATTCCAAACGAAAAACTGCTGAAAGTGCTGGGCCGCGGTATTACCTTGCTAGACGCTTTTGCCAAGGCAAATGACGTACTCAAGAATGCAGTACAGGGCATTGCAGAGCTAATTACCCGTCCGGGTATGATTAACGTCGACTTTGCTGACGTACGTACCGTGATGTCTGAAATGGGCCATGCCATGATGGGCAGCGGCGTTGCAACTGGCGATGACCGTGCTGAAGAAGCCGCTGAAATGGCTATCTCCAGCCCGCTGCTGGAAGACATCGACCTGGCTGGTGCTCGTGGCGTGTTGGTTAACATCACTGCCGGTCTGGATATGCGTCTTGACGAGTTTGAAACTGTGGGTAACACAGTGAAAGCCTTCGCATCAGACAACGCAACGGTTGTTATTGGTACGTCTCTGGATCCTGAGATGACGGATGAGTTGCGCGTAACGGTTGTTGCAACGGGTATTGGCAAAGAGAGCAAGCCGGATATCACTCTGGTGACATCGTCTAAGCCGGTCCAGGCAGTTGCACAGGAAAAGCCTGCAGCAGCACCGGCTGTCGAGGAGACTAAGCCAGCACCGCTGAGCCAGCAGGCTCCTGCGGCCGAAGCGAATGTGCAGCAAGGCTCATCATCAGCGGCGGCGAAGTCAAAGCCACAGGCTGACCATGACTACCTTGATATTCCAGCATTTTTACGTAAGCAGGCTGACTAGTAAACGTAAATTGTTTGGGTTACCGCTCAATAAGTGGTAAGATGTTTGCCCAATTATCGTGCAATCGCACGGTAATGGGCCGATGTATTGGCTAATAGAAAGTTGAGAAGAGCAGATGATCAGACAACGTACACTGAAAAGCATAGTGCAAACGACTGGGGTGGGACTTCACTCTGGGCGTAAAGTCACGCTTATTCTGCGTCCTGCCGCCGCAAATACCGGTGTGATCTATCGTCGTACGGATTTGAATCCACCTGTGGACTTTCCTGCAGATGCTGATTCTGTGCGAGATACCATGCTGTGTACCGCCCTTGTAAACGAGGAAGGTGTGCGCATCTCAACGGTTGAACACCTAAACGCAGCTTTGGCAGGTATGGGAATCGA
Organism: Photobacterium sp. OFAV2-7; assembly: GCF_022347985.1. GTDB lineage: Bacteria > Pseudomonadota > Gammaproteobacteria > Enterobacterales > Vibrionaceae > Photobacterium. The sequence goes on along the minus strand of NZ_JAKRFQ010000144.1, from coordinate 671 downwards.
TAATGTAATTATCGAGGTTGATGCACCTGAAATTCCAATTATGGATGGTAGTGCAAGCCCGTTCATTTACCTGTTGCAGTCTGCCGGTATTGAGACCTTGGGCGCTCCTAAGCGTTTCTTGCGTATCAAAAAAACTGTTCGCGTCGAAGATGGCGACAAATGGGCTGAACTCCGTCCGTATAACGGGTTTCGTCTGGACTTCGCTATCGATTTTAATCACCCGGCGATTGAATCTGAGCAGCAGCGTTTAGTGTTGGACTTCTCGAGCCAGTCATTTGTCAAAGACATCAGCCGTGCTCGTACCTTTGGTTTCATGCGTGATATCGAGTACCTTCAGTCACAAAACTTGTGTCTTGGTGGCAGCTTCGATAACGCCATTGTTCTGGACGATTACCGCATCCTGAATGATGAAGGCCTGCGTTTTGATAATGAGCTGGTGACGCACAAAGTACTGGATGCGATCGGTGACCTGTACATGTGTGGCCATAATATTATCGGTGAAATGTGCGCCTATAAATCCGGCCACGCCCTGAACAACAAGGTGCTACGTGCAGTCTTGGCCGATCAGGAAGCCTATGAGTGGTCAACCTTCGAGGATGAGCAGGAAGTACCGGTTACTTTTGCCCAGCCAGGAATGGTTCTCGCCTAAGCACAAATGCAGAATTAATAAA
>NZ_JAKRFQ010000143.1 GCF_022347985.1 Photobacterium sp. OFAV2-7 | reverse complement strand
AAGCGCATATCAATGTGGATGTGTTTTACCTCTCGGTCTCGGCCCGCTTCAAATCTCTCTTCAATCTGTTTTCCTACTCTTTGGCGATCTTTTTTCTCGCCGTGGTACTGATGATGAGCTTTGGCAAGTTTGAAGAGGCCATCGAATTTAACTATCGCCGACAGTCGGAGTGGGCGCCGACCATGGCTCACTTCTGGGTCATGATGATGGTGGCATGCGGAGCATTCATCCTGCAGTACACCAGTGATTTGTTGCAGGATCTCTATTTTCTGTTTACCGAGCGGGATTTGCTGGGGCAGGAAGAAGAGCACTGTGACGAACAGGCAAAATCGACCTATACGCCAGCAGGGATGGAGGACGTATGAGTATTGAAGTACTGACATTGCTGCTGATTGGCTGCATTTTGGCAAGCTTTGCCCTAGGTGCACCGGTAGGACTGGCGCTTGGCGGCATTGCCATGGGCATGGGCTACCTGACCTGGGGCGAGGGGATTTTTAACCTGATCCCGACCACCATAGAAAGTAACTTTTTCAGTTTTATTCTGCTGGCAATCCCTTTGTATATCTACATGGGCCAGCTGTTAACCCGATCAGGGATCGGGGATGCGATGTTTAATGCCAGCCAGATGCTGATCGGCCGGTTGCGAGGATCGTTGGCGATCAGCGTGATCGGGGTGTGTTCAATGATCGGGGCTATGGTCGGGATCATCGGGGCGGGGATTATGACCTCGGGCAGTATTGCCTTAAAGCCGATGCTGGATCGCGGTTACGACAAGCGCCTCGCACTTGGCGTGATCATGGCCGGCGGCGGGCTGGGGATTCTTATCCCGCCCAGCATTCCGATGATTATGTATTCGGCGACGACCCAGAACTCGGTCGGGCGAATGTTTATCGCCGCGATTGTCCCGGCTCTGATCTCCATTACCCTGCTGGTGGCCTATGTGATCATCAGCTGTAAGATCAAGCCGTCGAAGGCGCCGCTCGGCACCGGCGAGGAGAGCCAGATGAGCGGTAAGCAGAAGGTGCGCACCGCCCGTGACGGTCTGTTCTCGCTGCTGCTGATCGTAGCTGTATTGGGCAGCATCATTACAGGTATAGCGACGCCGACTGAGTCGGGGGCAATAGGGGTTATCGGGGCTATTTTATTGGCGGTCGTGTTCAAGCGGTTCCGCTTCGAGATGTTTAAATCCTCCGGGTTTGAAACCGCGATGCTGGTGAGTGTGTCGATGTGGATCATCCTCGGCGCGTCGATTTTCAGTAATTTCCATATGCTGAGTGGTGTACAGAATATGGTGGCCCAGTTCACCCAGGATCTGGGACTGCCGCCGCTGGGAGTGATCATCTTGCTGCAGGTAATCATGCTGCTGTTGGGTTTCATCATTGACGAGCTGATTATTGTCTTGATGTGCGCCCCGCTGTTTACCCCGATAGCGGTGTCGCTGGGCTACGATCCGATTTGGTTCGGTATTCTGATGATCCTCAATATCGAGATTGCAGTACAGACCCCGCCGTACGGCTTTGCGCTGTTCTATCTCAAGGGCATTGCGCCGCCGGGGGTGACGATGATGGATATCTACCGCTCGATTGCACCGTTTATTCTGCTCAAATTGTGTGTCTTGATCCTCTGCATGCTGTTCCCGGAAGTGGTGCTGTGGTTACCGAACAAGTTGATGGGAGTACATTAATATGAGTCTCAAACATGTACTGATGCCAGTGGACCTCGCCTTCCCCGATGTGGTCGAGAAAGAAGTCGATATGGCACTGAAACTGCTCGCCGACGATGGGGTGATTGACATGCTGTTTGTCGATGATGTTCGGGTGCATCACAGCATGGTTCCTACAGTATCGGGCGATACCTTTTCGGGCAAAAATGCCAATACCCGTTTTGCGGTACAGGCGATGCTTGAGCGTTTGGTGCCTGAAAAGCATCGCGGCAGCGGGATCATCCGCAGCGGTGTTGTGTTTGATGAGGTGGTTGCCCAGGCAAAGAAAAGTCAGGTTGATGCGATTGTGATGGCATCGGCCAAGCCGAAGCTCCGTTCGTACCTGCTGGGCTCGAATGCCGCCAAGGTGGTGCGCCATGCACCCTGCTCGGTTTTTGTGGTGCGTTAGTAGAGAGTCGATAGCAAGCCTGATCCCTTTAGAGCGGGGATCAGGCTTTTTGTTATGGCTAGATTGCCAGTGGCAGGAAGATAATACTCAGGATGATGTTAACTGCCAGACCGAATGAAATTGGCGGAATCGTGCGTTTGATCAGATCGAACGGCGAGACTTTTGCCATACCGGATGAAGCAACGATTACCCCGGCAACCGGTGACATGGCGCGACAGGCATTGGATGCCTGCTGCATTGGCATCACCAGGTAGACACCGTTAATACCCATGCCGTCGGCAATTTTCGGGATCAGCTCAACGAACGCATAAAATGCCGCGTTGCCCGACCCGGTCAGGAACGCCACGGCACCGGTCAGGCCAACCAGTGCCAGCATCATTGCCGTCGCACCGAAGCCGACCTGCGAGGCGGTTTCAATCAGCATATTGATGGCGCCGATAGCTTTAAGGCCCTGGGCAAACACGCCGGCACCCACCAGAATCAAGACAACCGGCAGGGCATCTTCCATCCCTTTGACAATCGCACTCATGCCTTCCATTGCGGTACGGCCGCTGCGGTGGCGAATCGCTTCCAGCGCCATTGCTGTAAACAGACAAAGGATGGCAATGGTGCCGATGTTCATGGTGACGCCTTCAACCAGCCCCAGCTCGCCACTGGTCACGACCAGGACAATAATCGGCAGCATAGGTAGCCAGCCGTAAAAACCTGGCGCCTTGCCTTCGATCTCTGAGGTTTTTACATCGACATTGTTGAGGCTCACTTTCTTGCTGCTGCCCTGCTGTAGCAAGCCTTCTTTTTTGTCCATGTACTGTTGCCAGAAGTAGTGGGCAGCAGCCATGGCCAGCATACTTGGGATAGCCAGAGGAATTTGATATTTCAGGGTGTAGATTTCAACCGACATGCCAACATTTTCTGCCGCAATGACCGAGTCGACAGCAAGAGGCGAGAAGCTGATGGTGGCTGTAGTCGCAATCGCTGCAGCAATTGAAATCGCAGGCAGTCCTAGTGCATTTAGCACCGGGAACAGTGTCGACATCAGCAACACAGCGAGGCTGGTTGCCCCGAACCCTGCCAGCGAGATAAAGCTACCGATAAGAAACGTCACGGCCAGTAGCAGGTAGGGTTTGTTGATACCGCCCAGTAGCCTAAGCGCATTGTTGATAACGATGTCGTTGGCGCCGATGTAGGTCATATAACGGGCATAGGCCAGCAAGGCAAAAAGGATCAGCCCCATGCCTCCGAAACGGTTGTTGAACATTAAGTTCATTGACTCAAAGATATCCAGCCAGGCATTACCACTGGACTTTGCTTCGGGAATAACGGGTAAGCCCATCGCGGCACAGACTGCCATTAATACCGCCGCCCCCAGGAACAAGGTGGCGATCGCGTTATACTTTTTCAGAATGGCGAATCCAACTATGGAAACGACCAGTATGGAGATAAATATGCTCATTGCTTCCTCATAAGCAGTGTTTAATAACAACGTGGAGATATATATCAGAGTATGCAACTGAATGTTGATTTGTGTCATGAGTTGCATATAAATATGGCGTAACTCGAAGGAAGGATCATGTTTCCCGGCTTAGGGTCACATTTTGAGATATTGGCTTATTTTTTATGTACGTATAGCGATAGAACGATAGCGAGCAGTGACATATCGGGATAATGCCTGCAGGGTATTTGGGGGAGTTGAAATAGTCGACGATCAAGTTGGCTGACGGCTTTAGTCACTGTAAAACAAGTCAATTTGAGATACCCTCTATCATCGACAAACTAGGTTGCACCAAGAGGAATGTAGAGCGTGAAACAGTCTTTAATTCATATTGCCCTGGTCGTGAAAGATTATGATGAAGCTATTGAGTTTTATACTCAAAAGTTGAAGTTTGAACTGGTTGAAGATACCTATCAGCCCGAGCAGGACAAGCGCTGGGTCGTTGTTTCTCCTCCGGGCTCAAATGGCGCGACTATTCTGCTGGCCAAAGCCTCGAAGCCCGAGCAGGAAGGCTTTATTGGCAACCAGAGCGGTGGCAGGGTGTTTCTATTCCTCAGCACCGATGACTTCTGGCGTGATTACAACAGGATGCAAGCCGAAGGGATAAAGTTTGTGCGGGAGCCTAAAGAGCAGGACTATGGCACGGTGGCCGTGTTTGAAGATCTGTACGGAAACCTGTGGGATTTGCTCCAGCTGGATCCGAGCCACCCGATGGCGGGCCGCTAATTGCTGTTGCGGTAACTGCAACACAAGACGAAGGCTCACGGCAACGAGCCTTCATATTGCGATATGGCGCAGCTATGTGTCACAAAACAATAATTAGTCTTTCTTCACAGCTGCCGTTACGATGAGCTCAACCTTGAGTTCCGGGCGTGCCAGCTTGGCTTCGCCACAGGCGCGGGCCGGCGCAAAACCTTCTCCGAACCATTGATCCCAAACGTGGTTCATCTCGTCAAAGTCGCTCATGTCAGCCAGCCAAACCGTTGTTTGCAACACATGTTGTCTGTCACTGCCAGCTTCAATCAGCAGGGTTTCCACCCGTTGCAGTGCTTCGAGAGTTTGCTCTGCCACACTGGTCCCGGCGATACCCACCTGACCGCACAGGTAGACGGTATCGTTGTGAATAACGACTTTACTCATTCGCTGGTTGGTGTACTGCCTTTTGATGGCTGTCATGCTTGCTTTCCTTGTTTTGATTAGTGGTGTGAATGGAGCTCTGAGTATCTGCCTGATCAGTAGCCTGAGTAGCTGCCTGGGTAGTTTTCGCCGGACTACTGCCGCCTTGATTTGCTCGGTATCGCTGAATAAAAGATTCACTGACCGGGGTCAGGCTAGCCAGCTCGCCGAGCTTGAGCGGTTTGATCGGATGACGGATCCGGTAATAGCCGACCTTGGCAATGTCAGTGCGGGTTTCGTCGGCGATGATTTCTGCCACAGTCGGGCCGCAGTAGCGTCCCTGACAGGGCCCCATGCCACAACGGGTATAGGTTTTGATCTGATTGATGCCATTGCACTTCTCGCGTGCATGATGGCGAATCTCACCGGCAGTGACTTCCTCGCAACGACAGACAATCGTGTTATCCGATGGTGTAAGTGCTTGCTGAGGAGGGGCATACAAGGTATCGAGAAATGGCCGGATGGCGATTTCCTGCTTGATGCTCTGTGTCAGAGCCAGGGTTTGCTGCTGCCAGTGTGCCTTGTTCAGGTAGCCCAGCGCGTAAAGTGCCTCGGTTGCGACTAGCTGCCCCTGGTATTCGGCCACCAGGGCACCACCGATCCCGCCGCTGTCACCGGCAATCGCTACACCGTCCAAAGACGTGTTATTGTGCGCATCCAGCTGCGGTCGCCAGCAACGCTGTATGCGATCCCAGTCATGTTCCAGTCCCATGGCCCGGCTCAGCTGGACATTGGGGATCACGCCAATATGGCTTAGGACGGTAGCTGCAGGAAGCATTACTGTCTTGCCGCCGCTGCGAAAACTCAGTTGTTCGACCTTGTCGGCAGAACTGCCCTGGCCATCTCCGTTGCCATGTGCGCAAATGTCTGTCGCCTGGGTATAGTGGGCAACACCGGCTTTGCGAATTTGTCCGAGCAGCTTGAGGCCCTTGGTGAGGTACTTGTGACCTTTAAGGGCGTTAATGGCGAAGCGGCTGGCTTGCAGGTACTGCTTGGGCGACTGGGTATCGACAATCGCAGCAGGCTTGGCCCCGGCATTGATTAACTGGACGGCCAATAAATATAACAGTGGGCCTGTGCCGACCATCACCGCCTGTTTGGGGGCTATACCGGCGGTTTTTAGCAAGATCTGGCTGGCACCGGCGGTCATCACGCCGGGCAAGGTCCAGCCCGGAAATGGGAAGGAGCGCTCAAGGGCCCCGGTTGCCAGAATAATGCGCCGGGCCTTGAGTTGCTCGGCTTTGCCGCGGCGACTCCAGTATACGGTTTTGTCCGGGTCAACCCGCCAGATGGTGGCTTCGGTAATGTGCTGTATTTTTGCGCTGCCCAGCGTCTCTACCAGACTGGCACCACGGAGGTAGTCAGGACCGAAAACATCACCCAGCGGATGTCCGTCGGCCTTGATGGCACGGTAGATCTGACCACCCGGGCGTGCTTGTTCGTCAAGCAGGACAACACTGGCACCAGCCTTGGCACAGTCGATGGCCGCAGCCATGCCTGCCGGGCCCGCACCTATGATGCAGACATCAACATTGAACATAATAATTCCTTTTTCGTGTTAGCTGCGCTGTCGCCTGACATTGAGGCCGGATTCGACCGGGCGCATACAGGCCTGAACATTGTGTTCGCCATCGACTTCTACCCGGCACTCGAAACAGCTCCCCATCATGCAAAAGGGGGCTCGGGCAGATTGGGATACGGGCGTCTCCCGGGTATGGCTGATCCCGGCAGCGAGTAGCGCGGCGGCGATGGTATCGCCTTGCCGGGCTGATATTTCCTGGCCTTCCCAGAAGAAGCGCACCTCTCGGGAAGCCGCCTGTGAGGCGTTATCTAGCCTCAGAAAGTTCGAATCGGTCTTCACTGAATAGCTCCAAGTCAGGTGAATCGGCAGTGTTTTCCAGCCAGTGCGGCAGTAGGTAGCTGTGGGCGGCTGCAAGCGTGATCCCGCTATGGCAGCTTACTATGTATGCGCCCGGATGGCTGGAAGACTGTTGGTAGATAGGCAGGCCGTCCGGCGAAATAATCCTCAGAGCACCCCAGCTTCTGATCAAGCGGGTGTTGGCGAGGAAGGGATAGACGGCAATCGCCCGCTCGGCAATGGCAGCAGTGACCGCCATCGTATCCTGATCGTCGAGTCCGGCATCTTCCTTGGAATCTCCAATCTGGATACCTCCCTCGTTGACCTGGCGGATAATACCTGAGGGGCGATTGATCACCGGCGGCAGTTTTTCGGTGATCAGCACCTGGCCTTTTTGTGGTTTAACGGGCGCTTTCAGGCCAAGTTGCGGGCCTAGTTTGGCTGCTCCCAGTCCTGCAGCCAGGACGATTTTGTCGCTGTTAACTGTGCTTCCGTCCAGCAATGTTGCGCAGAACCGACCATCGGCTTGCTGCTCAATATGTTCGACATTGGCTTGGGTGATAACCTTGCCGCCCAGTATTTTGATGGCCTTGGTGTAAGCGCGTAGCAGCTTGAGCGGATTGACGTGACCGTCCTCTGCACCATAGATGGCACCGACGACATCCGGGCCGATTTGTGGCTCCTCCTGTCTTAGCCTGGCCTGATCCCATACCTCGAACGGGTGATCGGTGCCAAGCGCCTGACGTAGGTATTGGTACTGGGCAACGCGGGCTTGCATTTCGGCTTCGGAGAAGTGGAAGTCATAGCCGCCGTTCTGCTCTAGGTTGATGGTCTCTCCGGTCAGCTGCTCAAGCTCGTCGGCCAGCTCGCGCCACATACCGACAGAGCGGCGGGTCCAGGCGGCATAATGCGGGGCATCCAGCCCCTTGCAGGATAGCCAGATCAGGCCAAAGTTACCCCGTGAAGCGCGATGGGCGCTGTCTCCTCCGTCAAGGACGGTAACCTGGTGCCCGTTTTTTAGCAGCCCGTAAGCCACGGCGCAGCCCACCACGCCGCCACCGATAATGACATATTCCGGTTTCATGTGATTTCTCTGCAGTTGTCGTGTCGAAAAGGTCGGGGAATAGTCGATATTCCCCGACAATGGGTGTTGGCGGGGGGGATTAGTTCAGGGCTTT
>NZ_JAKRFQ010000142.1 GCF_022347985.1 Photobacterium sp. OFAV2-7 | reverse complement strand
GGCCTGATTGACATGCTGCGCCGCCGTGAAGATCCGCAAGCTGGCGATCCTGCCTGGGCCAGTATCCGACCTCAGGAGAAACCCGAACATTATGCGACGGCGACTGGTTCGCTGTTCAATGTCACTGGGGCTCAGGATCTCTATGATGATACCAAGCCGCGTGGTATTGGCGATATCGTCACCGTGCTGCTGGAGGAGAAGACACAGGCGAAGAAGAGTGCCAGCTCGGATTTAGATAAATCGACAGACTTGTCGATGGACCCACTGGCACTTGGTGGTCAGGAAGTCAAAATTGGCGAGCGTAACTTGTCTTACGAGGTGAGCAACGCCAATAAGTTTGCCGGCAGTACCTCTGCCGATCAGAGCAATAGCATCAAGGGCTCTATCTCGGTTGAAGTGATTGATGTACTTGCCAATGGCAACCTATTAGTCCGTGGCGAGAAATGGCTGACACTCAATACCGGTGATGAATATATTCGGGTCAGTGGTACGGTGCGTCCGGACGATATCAGCCAGGAAAATACTATTGCCTCAACCCGGATTGCCAATGCCCGTATTCAGTATTCTGGCACCGGAGATCGCCAGGATGTCCAGGAGCAGGGCTGGTTGGCTCGCTTCTTTAACGTCAGTATTTAGCGTTAGTTTGATTGAACAATAAGTGACATTACGGAGCACTGAAGTGAAATTCCAGAGTATTTGCATGGGCCTGATGCTGTTGTTGGCATTACCGTCTCAGGCGGCAAGAATTAAAGACGTATCAGAAGTCGCCGGGGTTCGGAGTAACCAGTTGGTTGGCTATGGTCTGGTTGTCGGCTTGCCGGGAACGGGGGAGACGACGCCGTTTACTGACCAGAGCTTCAATGCCATGCTGCAAAATTTTGGAATTCAGTTGCCGGCGGGTACCAAGCCGAAGACAAAGAATGTGGCTGCCGTTGCCGTAAACGCAACTTTGCCGCCGTTTACCAAACAAGGCCAGACGATAGATATCACTGTGTCGTCAATCGGTTCGGCGAAAAGCCTGCGTGGCGGTACATTGCTGCAAACCTTTCTGAAAGGCCTGGACGGAAAGGTCTACGCCATTGCACAAGGGAGCCTGGTCGTTGGCGGGTTCAGTGCCACCGGCGCCGATGGGTCTAAAGTGGTTGGCAACACGCCGACAGTAGGTCGAATCTCCAACGGTGCCATGGTTGAACAGGAAGTACCGAACCCGTTTGGTCGTGGTGATTTCCTGACCTTTAACCTGTTTGAGTCCGATTTCACCACCGCGCAGCGTATGGCTGATGCCGTTAACCAGTTTCTCGGTCCGCACATGGCGGCAGCAGTAGATGCCACCTCTGTCCGTGTCCGCGCCCCGCGAGATGTGAGCCAGCGAGTGGCATTCCTATCGACCATCGAAAACATTGAATTTGATCCGGCGGAAGGTGCGGCGAAAATCATTGTTAACTCGCGGACCGGTACGATTGTTGTTGGCCAAAACGTGAAGCTCAAGCCTGCAGCTATTACTCATGGCGGTATGACCGTATCGATTAAGGAAAACTATTCTGTCAGTCAGCCGAACGGTTTTTCTGGCGGTAATACGGTTGTCGTTCCGAACTCTGATATTGAGGTCACCGAAGAAGATTCCCGAATGTTCAAGTTCGAACCGGGGATCACTTTGGATGAGCTGGTACGTGCGGTGAACCAGGTCGGTGCCGCCCCTTCTGATCTGATGGCTATCTTGCAGGCACTTAAGCAGGCAGGGGCCATTGAAGGTCAGCTGATCATTATTTAAAACAATCTTTGGTTCTGAGCATGAAAACAACCAATCCGGGTTTTATTCACGATATCTCCAACCTTGAGCGACTAAGGGCGGGGATCAATGATGATGAAAGTCAGTCTTTGCGTGCGGCTGCGCAGCAGTTCGAGGCGATTTTTACTCAGATGTTGTTTAAGTCGATGCGCCAGGCCAATGAGGTTTTTGAATCTGATCTGATGAGCAGCAGCAACAGTAAGTTCTTCGAGCAGATGCATGACGAGCAGATGGCGAGCGAGTTGAGTTCCACCGGCTCGCTGGGCTTGGCAGACTTGATTGTCTCCCAGCTTGGTGGTGAAGAGGAAGCACAGAGCCCCGCGGTGCCAACAGAGCAGGACTTCCGTCAGGCGGTAAAAGAAGCGCCGCTGAATCTGCCGTTTGATACCAAAGGCAAGCAGCCGGATAAGGCAATGGTAGAAAAGGCTGCGGAAGATGCGCTAACAATCATGCAGCAAACTCAGCCGACGACCTTTACTGCGCCTCTGCCACCGATGAAGCCTCAGGACAATGAGCGTGGCTTTGAGTCACCCCAGGATTTTGTCAATCGGATGCGCCCCTATGCTGAAAAGGCAGCCCATGCGATAGGCACTGAGCCATCAGTATTGATTGCTCAGGCTGCGCTGGAAACGGGTTGGGGCAAGAAAGTGATCAAGAATGCGGCAGGCAACAGCAACAACCTTTTCAATATCAAAGCTGATCAGCGTTGGTCCGGCAACAAGGTTGCGACCAACACACTAGAGTTCCATAACGGGATCCCTGTCCAGCAGCGGGCAGCATTTCGTTCTTATGACAGCTACCAAGATAGTTTCAATGACTATGTCCGTTTTCTAAATCAGAACCCGCGTTATTCTGAAGCGCTGGAGCAACCCGCTGATCCGGTGCATTTTATTCGAAATTTGCATAAGGCGGGTTATGCGACGGATCCGGAATATTCCAATAAGGTCATCAGTGTCATGGATACGGTGAACCGCCTGATGAAATAGGCAACTCCTTGCCTCCGCTCAAAAAAACACCACATCACTCCCAATATAAGTATAAGCAAGTTGTTATTAAATCAATGACTTAAGCTGGATTGAGAAGTGGAACGCTTTTTGCATCTCAAGTTATTGATTAATTGTAACCCCCTCACAGTTCCGGAGGCTTCATGGGGTTTGACTTGCTAAATATGGGCTCCCAAGGTCTGATGACTGCACAACGGCAGTTAAATACGACCAGCCATAACATTAACAATGTTAATACTGAAGGCTATAGCCGCCAATCTGTTGTTCAGCAAGCCAATGATCCTATTTGGTGGGGGGGCAACCAGTATGGTACCGGTGTCCATGCGGCAGAAGTTCGCCGCGGATTTGATCAGTTTGCCACCAATGAGCTTAACCTGACCACCACCAACCTCAGCTATGCCACCGAGCGAGAGGGCCAGCTTGGCCGTCTGGATAATATGCTGGCTAATAGTGCCAAGAAGATCCCGGAAGACATGAACCAGTGGTATGACTCGGTCAAGGCGCTGGCTGATAGCCCTAGTGATATGGGGTCGCGGAAAGTGGTGCTTGAAAAAGCAAAGATGGTTGCCTCTGGCCTGAATGACAATCATGGCATCTTGTCTCGTCAAAAGTCGGAGACCAATGAGGTGTTGTCCCGTACATTGAGCCGGGTTAATGATATTGCCAGAGAACTGGTGGATGTGCACAAGGCCTTGGTTAAAACACCGGCTTCGGGCCATGACAATGACCTGTTGGACAGGCACCAGAGCCTGATCAATGAGCTGTCCGAGTATACCAAAGTTACCGTGACCCGAAAAAACGCCGAAAGCTTCAATGTCATGATCGGTAGCGGCCATACCTTGGTGTCTGGCACGGAATCCAGTGAGCTGAGAATGGTGAGCGGTAAGCCAGATCCGCAGCAGACTCAGCTGGCCATTGTCGAAGGCAATTCGCTCAAAACAATCCGCAATGATGATATCGGCGGCAAGATGGCCGCATTATTCCAGTTCCGTGACGAAACACTGACCCACGCCATGGATGAAATTGGCCGTATCGCGATTGGTTTTTCCGAGTCGGTGAACGAGCTTCAGCAACAGGGCCTGGATCTTAAAGGCCAGGTCGGACAGAACATGTTTCGGGATGTCAACGATCCGGCATCAGCGGCGGCACGGGTGATGTTACCGGCCGATTCGACCGCAGAGATGAAGGTCTTTATTGACGATTTGAGCAAAGTGAAAATTGGTGAATACGGCCTGACCTTTGACGGCAGTCAGCATACCTTGACCTTTCCTGACGGTACGAGTCAGAACGTGATCCCGAGTGGTAACCCGCCATCATTCACTATGGACGGTTTCCAGGTAGAAATGACGGCGCCGATGAAAGCTGGCGAGCAGGTTGTATTGCGTCCGACACGCTCTGCGGCAGGGGAGATCAGCGTCGCGATGAGCGATCCGGCAAAAATTGCCGCTCAAAGTTACCTCAGTTCTGCCAGCAATACGCAGGGCCAGGCAGATTTTAACATTACCCAGCCCGGCACCCTGTCGGAATTTCAGGTCGCCGTCTCGCCGGATGCCAGCCAGTTTGCCGTTCTGGATATGAAAGGCAATATTCTGCAGGCTCCGCAGCCATACCCGCCAGCCGGTGAAGTGGTTGTGGGTGGCACTGGTTTTACCCTGAGCCAAGGAGCCATTGGCGGTGATGTCTTTGCCGTTAACCTCAATGCAGCCGATGGTGATAACGGCAACCTGATCAAGATGCAGACCCTTCAGGCTGAAAAGCTGATGGATGAGGGCCGCTCTACCGTCATTGATGTCTATCAGGGGCTAAATACCGAGATGGGGGTGCAGAAAGCTTCCGCAGCCCGTCTCAGGGAAGTCGGTTTGGTCGAGAAAGATGCCGCCGAAAGTCGGGTAGCGGAAATATCAGGCGTGAACCTCGATGAGGAAGCGGCCAATATGATGAGATTCCAGCAGGCCTATATGGCCTCGTCGCGCATCATGACTGTTGCCAACGAAACCTTTGATACCTTACTTAACGTATCGCGCTAGGGAGACCGTTATTTATGATTAGCCGAATGGCCACCTTCCATAACTACCGCTCTGTGGCAAACGATATGAATCGCCAGCAGGTGCGGGTGCAGGAAAACCAGGAGCAGTTGGCAACGGGTAAACGTCTGCTGACTGCCGGTGATGATCCGGTATCGTCGATCTATATCCAGAATTTTGATCAGCAGAATACTCAGATTGAACAGTCGCTTAAGTCGATCACACTGGCGCGGAACCGTCTGGATAATGAAGAGACGGCGATCACCGAGGTCGAAAACCTGCTCGATGAAGCCAAGCGCAAGTCAATGATGATGGTTAACGGCTCGCTGTCCGGTGATGACCGCATGGCCCACAAGCAAGATATGCAGGGGCTGTATGACTCCTTCATGAACCTGGTGAATACCAAGGATGAGTCCGGCAACTTCATTTTTGCCGGCACCCAGTACAGCAAGCAACCCTTTTTCCGGGACAACAATGGTCATGTTACCTATGTTGGTGACAGCTATCAGCGGATGGCCAAGGTGGCTCCGTCGGTTGATGTGCCGATGAATGATGCTGGCGATAAGTTGTTTATGGAAGTTTCCAATCCATACGGTGACTACCAGCCGGACTATGAACTGCAAAGCGGCTCGCTGCTGTTGCTGTCACAGGCGACGAATACCAACGATGCTGATCCGTCGGCATATCGCATCGAGTTTGCGACGACGGCGACCGGACCTGCCTATAAGTTGTTCCAGAATGGCAGCGAGGTCAGTAGCGGCCAGTTTGATCCGGGTAAGGGGATCCAGTGGGAAACTTTGCAGGTTGATCTGGAAGGCGAGATTGAAGACGGCGATGTGATCGAGCTATCACGGCAGGACAAGATCAATGTTTTCGATGCTTTCCAGCGCAGCATTGATCTGTCGGACAGTGATGTTTCAGATGCGTCGGCCTCGGCGGAGCTGCAGCAGGCTGTGGCTGAGCTGTCCGAAGGCTTCAAGCATATTAACCGCGCACGATCTGAAATTGGCACCCGGCTGCAGACCTTAGATCGCCAGGAGAATATGCACGAGGACTTCAAGATCGTGATGACACAGGCGCGCGGCACGCTGGAGGATCTTGATTACGCGACTGCCGTTATTGAGTTAAACGAAAACATGATGGCATTGCAGGCCTCTCAGCAGGCGTTTGCAAAAACCAAAGATTTGAATCTGTTCAACTATATCTAACTGGTATTCGTTTTAGCGTGAATATGCTGTGTTAGTTGAACTGTTAGCGGCGGCAATAACAATTACCGCAACGGCAAAGAAAGTCTTGCCGATGGGCACAGGGTTGCCGCTGTACTGAACTTTATATCAAATTTAGACATAAATTATTGAAATAAAGTATTTTTTAATTTTGGCATGATGATTGCTAATACTAGGTTGGTGGCAACAATGTTGCCAATATTATTTATACATATAGCTGGCCCCGCTTCACCGTCTTACGTATTGACTGTTGCGGGTAGGCTGTTTCGCTGAAAGAGCGAAAGTCAAAGGAGAGCAAAATGGGTGTAACAGTAAACACCAACGTGTCTGCCATGACTGCGCAGCGTTACCTGGTCAAAGCAACGAGTGATCTTAGTACTTCGATGGAACGCCTATCGACAGGTAGCAAGATCAACAGTGCTAAAGACGATGCAGCGGGTCTGCAGATCTCTAACCGTTTGGTGGCACAGACACGAGGCCTGAACGTTGCAATGCGTAACGCCAATGACGGTATTTCTATTGCGCAGACAGCCGAAGGTGCAATGCAGGAATCAACCAGCATCTTGCAGCGTATGCGTGACCTGTCACTACAGTCTTCCAACGGCGCAAACTCGGATGATGACCGTGTTGCAATCCAGGAAGAAGTCTCGGCGCTTCAGGATGAACTTAACCGTATCGCGGAAACAACGGCATTTGGTGGCCGTAAGCTTCTGAATGGTACCTTCGGTGAAGCGGCATTCCAGATCGGTGCCGATTCTGGTGAAGCGATCATCATGGGGATGGACAGTGTCCGTGCCGATTATGAGGAGATGGGCGGTAGTCTGCTGGTTTCAACGAACAAGATTGAACCAGGTGCTGAGTTAAATGCCAATGCAACGGTTGGCTTCTCAGTAACTGACAAGCTGGGTAATGTCACCAACGTGAGCGTTGATTTGCTCCAGGGTGATGATGTCGAAGAAATCGCAACGCGCATTAACGGTCAGAACTCTGCAGTTAACGCCTCGGTAACTGAAGAGGGTGAACTGCAAATTTTTGCCGGTGACGGTGATGTGGCAGTGACTGCTGGTGCGATGAGCATGAAAAACACCGATGGAACGGTTGTAACCGGTGACATCGCAGGTGTGGCTAAGTCGGTATCGGTGGGGGATATTAATGTTGAGACCGCAGGCGGAGCTCAACATGCAGTACCAATCATTGATGCGGCCTTGAAGTATATCGATAGTCAGCGTGCCGATTTGGGTGCGAAGCAGAACCGTCTGGGCCATACCATCAATAACCTGGCAAACGTATCTGAAAACGTATCGGCGTCTAACAGCCGTATCCGTGATACCGACTTTGCCAAGGAAACGACGGAAATGGCCAAGAACCAGATCCTGCAGCAGGCGAGTACGTCTATCCTTGCTCAGGCAAAACAGGTTCCACAGGCTGCAATGAGCCTGTTGCAATAATTTTCCGCTATTCGGTTCAGACCAGAACGGCAAGGGGCAATCCCTTGCCGTTTTTGTTTCTTGCGGCAGAACTTCTTGCCGTGCCTTATCTGCATCATTCCATACAAAACACGCCTGATTTGTTATCAGAAAGATCGCAAAAAAGTGCTAGCCATTGAGTGGGCTACATCTCATTGCAATGAAACATTCACCTTAATTTTTATTAACTTGATCACGTTTTAACCGATTTCAAAAAAATACTAAAAAAAAACTTAAAGGTTTTTTTTGCGGTGCCGTTAAAGGTCATGTACGAAGAATAACAAGGTTTTTCCGGCTGGGCTGGTCAAGCCATTTTGAACACTTAAGGAG
>NZ_JAKRFQ010000141.1 GCF_022347985.1 Photobacterium sp. OFAV2-7 | reverse complement strand
CGATCTCACCTTCCGCGTCCGGGGAGAAGTCATTGATATTTTCCCGGCAGAATCGGAAAAAGATGCGATACGGATTGAGTTGTTTGACGATGAAGTGGATTGTATCAGTGCTTTTGATCCGCTGACAGGAGCCGTGCTGCAGCGAGATTTGCCCCGTTGTACCATCTATCCTAAGACTCACTATGTCACCCCGCGTGAACGCATTCTTGAGGCTGTAGAGGAAATTAAGGTTGAGCTCGAGGTTCGTAAAAAGCAATTGCTTGAAAACAACAAGCTGGTAGAAGAGCAGCGAATTTCGCAGCGAACCCAGTTTGATATTGAAATGATGAACGAGCTGGGCTTTTGCTCCGGTATCGAAAACTACTCACGCTACCTCAGCGGCCGTGCTGAGGGCGAGCCGCCTCCGACACTGTTTGACTACCTGCCTGCCGATGGCTTGCTGATCATTGATGAGTCGCATGTTACCGTCTCGCAAATTGGGGCCATGTTCCGTGGTGACCGCTCTCGTAAGGAAAACCTTGTCGAGTACGGCTTTCGATTGCCGTCCGCCCTCGATAACCGTCCACTTAAGTTTGAAGAGTTTGAGTCGCTGGCCCCGCAGACTCTCTACGTTTCTGCCACGCCGGGAGCGTATGAGATCGAGCAGTCAGGCGGTGATATTGCCGAGCAGGTTGTGCGACCGACAGGGCTGCTTGACCCACAGATTGAAGTTCGCCCGGTAGCGACTCAGGTTGATGATTTGTTGTCAGAAATTAGGATCCGCGAGGCTAAAGGCGAGCGGGTGCTGGTTACGACGCTGACAAAGAGGATGGCAGAGGATCTGACCGAGTACCTCGATGAGCATGGTGTCAGGGTGCGCTACCTCCATTCAGATATTGATACGGTTGAGCGGGTCGAGATTATCCGTGATCTGCGTTTGGGTGAGTTTGATGTACTGGTAGGGATAAACTTGCTGCGAGAAGGCCTGGATATGCCTGAGGTTTCCTTAGTGGCGATTCTTGATGCCGATAAAGAAGGATTCCTCCGCTCGGAGCGCTCGCTGATCCAGACTATAGGCCGTGCTGCCCGAAACCTTGAAGGTAAGGCTATTTTGTATGCTGACCGTATTACGGGATCGATGGAACGGGCCATGAACGAAACTAATCGTCGTCGGGAAAAGCAGCAAGCCTATAACGAAGAGCATGGTATTGTTCCGAAGGCGCTTAATAAAGCGGTGTCTGACATTATGGAGTTAGGTCAGCCAGGTAAGCGCAGCAAGACAAATAAGGCAGCACAGCTTCATAAAGTTGCTGAGCAGAAAGGCACCTATACGACAATGTCGCCACAGCAGCTGGAAACTGAAATTCAGCAGTTAGAATCTGAAATGTATGATTTGGCGCAGAACCTGGAATTTGAGAAAGCCGCCGAGTTGCGTGATAAGATCCAGACTATGCGAGAGCAGTTCATTGTAAACAGCTAACATCACAAGGGCCTTGTTAGGCTCTTGTACTCCTTCTCAAGCCCTCATAAAAAAAAAGCCAACCGAGAACAGATTCGGTTGGCGTCATTGTTTTAGTGAAATAATTCCACAAACAACGTCAGTTGGCTAGGTTGACTCTCAGGAAAGAGTCAATTTAGATAATGCAGACTCCGTGCCAACTTTTTTGTCCTAGGTAATTGGACTTTTTTGCGACGCTTCGCGAGTAATTTGTCACCATTTTCTTTATCTATCGCCTTGTTATTTGCATTTTGCAAATCAATATGCGATTCATAATGGGAATTTAGAAAATTTGAAATTTCTCATAACAGTTTTTTTTCTTTTGATTACAATTAGTTTAGGAAGAAAGGCTTTGGAGGGGCAATGGACAGCAGGTCAACTCAGCGACAAGTATTAATGGTAGAAGATACCGCCTCGGTTGCGGCCTTGTACAAATCTTACCTAAATCCCCTGGGTTTAATGGTCAGTATTGTCGGGACCGGGACGGAAGCACTCAGCTTCGTCAAAGATATTACTCCTGACTTAATATTGCTTGATCTTCGACTGCCTGATATGACGGGCATGGAGGTGCTGGAATCTGTACGTCGAGAGCACGGTAATATTCCGGTGGTGATCATGACGGCACATGGTTCTATCGACGTGGCCGTGGAAGCCATGCGTCATGGTGCTCAGGACTTTTTGATCAAGCCGTGTGAAGCTGACCGTTTACGGATCACCGTAAACAATGCGTTGAAAGAAGAGAATAAATCACCGAAGGAGCGCCAGAAGTCCAAACAGGGTGGGGCACAGTACCAAGGATTTATAGGTAACAGCCTTCCAATGCAGGCTGTGTATCGAGTGATTGAGTCTGCGGCTTCTAGTAAGGCAACGGTATTTATTACCGGTGAAAGCGGCACAGGTAAGGAAGTCTGTGCAGAAGCAGTGCACGCGGCAAGCCCGCGAAATGACCATCCTTTTGTTGCTTTGAACTGTGCGGCGATTCCTAAAGAGCTCATAGAAAGCGAACTTTTTGGCCATGTTAAAGGGGCGTTTACCGGTGCTTCGACCGAAAGGCAGGGAGCTGTTGAGCTTGCTAACAAGGGGACACTGTTTCTTGATGAGCTTTGCGAAATGGATTTGGATTTGCAAAGCAAGTTATTGCGTTTTATCCAGACCGGCACCTTCCAGAAAGTCGGTTCATCGAAAACGAGCACAGTGGATGTACGCTTTGTGTGTGCAACCAACCGTAATCCATGGATTGAGGTCCAGGAAGGGCGTTTTCGTGAAGACTTGTATTATCGCCTGCATGTAATTCCCGTTACCTTGCCGCCGCTCAGGGATCGTGGTGAGGATGTCATTGAAATTGCCCATGCTTTATTGGCTCTGATGTCAGTCGAAGAAGGCAAGAACTTTAGTCGCTTCTCTCCAGAGGTCATCAATCTGTTTCAGCGGCATAGCTGGCAGGGGAATGTCCGTGAACTGCAAAATGTGATCCGAAACATAGTGGTACTGAATACTGGTGAAGAGGTCACGTTGAATATGGTCCCGCCGCCCATATCTGGTGGAGGTGGCGCAGAAATTGCACGTACTATTGAGCTAACTGCTGAACCGCAAAATAATGCGGACACTCGTGATGGGGTTTCTCACAATCATTCCATCGATAAATCACAAATTGAACCCTTGTGGGTTGTTGAGAAACGCGCCATTCAGGCGGCGATTGATGCGTGTGAGGGAAATATTCCCCGAGCAGCGGGCTTGTTGGAAGTCAGCCCATCGACGATATATAGAAAATTACAGGCCTGGCAGGAAGCGGCAGGTAGTAACAGGGAGATAAAATAAATGGCAATGAGTATTAATGCATCTACAATCAAGCGCTTATCTGAAGAGGTTGGTCAGGACACAGTAACACTGTTGCTAAACGTCTTCAGTGACGAGCTGGAGCAGTACTTACGTCAGTTATCAGATCAACCTACTATCAGTCAGGTCAGGGAAATTAGTCACGCGATTAAAAGTAGTGCGGCGAGCTTTGGCGCTGATGAGCTAGCTGAAATGGCGCAAGAGTGTGAGTCTCGGGTGAAACAAGGTCAGGAGCAATGGATGAATGACCACCTGTCTGAGTTTACACAGATGGTCAAGGGAATGGCTGTAGAATACAAACAGTTAGCTAGCAACGATGAGCTTATCAATCGCATGCTTTAGTTTCTCGCGATCATGACGCCATTCGTGGTTGCTTGAGGCTAGATCTTCAATCACCTGGTGATATCTCGCATCTAGTTCAGAACGGTATTGATCCGACAGGACGCCATTAACTTGGCGTCCACCCATTGCCCTTTCACACCAATGTAGCATTGTCTCAAGGGACATCATCCCGGCAGGTCCACTCTCTTTATCCAGATTAGTGACAAAGACGATATTGGCGTTGCAGCTCTTAAGAGCAAGTTCGATTTCTTTGAGCAACAGTGGTGGCATGACACTGGTTAAGAAGCTGCCTGGCCCCAGTAAAATTACATCCGCTTCCTCGATGGCGGTGACGGCTTCCCTTGTGGCTGGAACGGCGGGCTCGACATAGAGTCGCTGCGGCACTTCCTGTAATTCATCCACGCTGGTTTCGCCGCTGATTATTTCGCCACTTTGAATCATGGCTGCCAAATCAGCAGGGTGCTCAGACATGGGCACAATATGGGTTTTCACCTTGAGCATGTCACGGATTAGGTTGATCGCTTCTAGCGGACGAATAGAGAGGTTATCCAGAGCTTTAAGCATCAAGTTACCCAGATTATGGCCACTTAGCTCACCGTTGCCCCGAAACCGGTATTCGAAGATCATTGAGCCTACCGAGGGTTCGGTAATGAGCTGGTTGATACAGTTTCGGGTATCTCCCCAGGCAATTCCTCCCTGGCAGGCTCGAATACGGCCAGTAGAGCCCCCATTGTCGGTCGTCGTGACAATTCCTGTAACCTGAGAGCCATAGTCAGAGAGTGCCGACAGGATCCTGCCAAGGCCATGTCCGCCGCCAATGGCAACAATTTTAGCATCAGCAATATTTGGTGTAGTCATAGCCGTAGTTGCATAAATCTGTTATTAAAATAGTGCGGTCAGTGTATACAAATCGCTATGTGAATTACAAATAGGTCGGGATGAGATGGAGTGTATGTCACGTATGGTGCTAATTTCATAATAAAAAACCTCCCGTACAGAGTACGAGAGGTAAACACACATAGAACGACAGTGTATTGGGATGAAATACGGCTAGTGCGGCTTTTGCATGATACTCATCAGGTAATCGTAGGTATCCTGGCAGTTAGGCGTGTTAAGCAGCGCTTGCTTCTCGCTGGCGGGCACCGGCAGTATTTCTAACCAGCGCTGACATAGCCAGCTTAAATTGTTGAACTCTTTTTTTAAGTTGAGTTGGTTGAGTTCAGGATGTTTGCTGAACATTTGTTTAAGTTTGTCAGCCAGAACAATTTGGTCGTTGCGAATTTCGACTTCCGGCCACTGAGGGATAATGTCATATTCCCCGGAGAAGACACCGCTATCGTCTTGTTCCAGAGCGTTGATTCGGAAGTTTTCATGGCCGTAGACGGTGACAATCAAAGAGCCATCCAGCGCTGACGTGTCAAAGTCCTCGACAGTCACTCGGGTTCCGATATGGAAGAAGTGATGGCCATGCTCAGCTTCGTCAAACATACAAATACCAAAGCCAATATCAGAGGTTAGGGCAACCTTGAAAGCATCCATTTGCGGTCCAGGGGCAACTCGTATTGGCATTCTTCCACCCGGTAACACATGGCGCTGTTGAAAAAGTAGCGGTATTAACTGTTTCATAATCGGCTCCAACTGTCGTTATAGTTGTTAGGTAACTTAGACAATGCAATTGTGATGCCGGAATTTCATACCGCTATTTGGCCATATTTATACTTGTTTAAATTTGATTCAGTACCCTTTGTTGCATATTGCGAATTCGACTGCAAATTGCAGTGTGCATTATGCGAATTATTTTTGGTTTGCTATGATTTTTAGCGCATTATCACTAGGCAGTAATTCGAGGTGGCTTTGCTCATTGAAGTACCAGCCTTTTATGATCCCCTTTTCCATCATGTCATTGAAACCATCAATTACCCGCATTGCCTGCTCATGGGCATGCTTCGCATCCAGTCCCTCTTCTCGCTGTAAATAGAGTGCAATATCGTCAACAGTCGCAGATTCAATAATGTTGGACATAATTCCCCCACTTTTTATGAGAATTGTTAACTCTCTTCCCTTTAGTAGTATTGTCGTGAATTCTTGCGAAAGGTAGAATGCAACACGTTTTTTTCAGAGATTTGTCAATAAAGCAAGTTATCTGATAGGTTATAATAATTAAGCCGCTGCACATGTCGCTAGGCGATACAATAAAATGTGTAGCAGCCATAACTCCGAGCTTTATTCACTAAGTTGCAGCCTTTCGGGGATGACAATAGGTGGATCAAGCCAGTGACAGGTAGTCACCAGGGTCGACAAAGAAATGCATCGGCCTCCCGTATTTGGAAAGGTGTTCCGTGGCGAATCAATTTGAAGATAATTTTCATCGTAAGTTTTATTACTTGCGACTCTCAGTTACAGATGTATGTAATTTCAAATGTACATACTGCCTGCCTGACGGCTATCAGCCTGCAGAAAGGAAGAAGCCTTCTTTTCTGACGCTTGATGAGATCAAACGTGTGACAGGGGCATTTGCTGACTGTGGTACGACTAAAGTACGTATCACGGGCGGTGAGCCGAGTCTGCGCCGTGATTTCACCGATATTATTGGTACTGTGGCCTCTCAGCCGGGTATCAGTAAAGTGGCGACAACAACCAACGGCTATCGTATGGCAAAGCATGTTGGTGAGTGGCGCGATGCCGGGCTAACCCATATCAATGTCAGTGTCGACAGTCTTGATCCGAAGATGTTTTACCAGATCACTGGTGAGAACATGTTTCACCAGGTGATGACGGGGATCGATGCTGCATTTGAGGCAGGCTTTGAACAGGTTAAAATTAACACTGTCCTGCTTAAAGATCTTAATTCACAGGAGCTACCCAAGTTCCTCGACTGGATTAAGACTCGTCCAATTCAACTTCGGTTTATCGAGCTGATGCAAACGGGTGAAATGAACGACTTGTTCAATAAACACCATGTTTCTGGTATCAGTATCCGCAACCATCTGATCGCGAACGGTTGGCTTCTGAAAATAAGAAGTAACAATGACGGACCGGCGCAGGTCTTTTGCCATCCGGATTACGAGGGTGAGATTGGTCTTATCATGCCGTATGAGAAAGACTTCTGCCAAAGCTGTAACCGCTTGCGAATATCGGCTAACGGTAAACTCCACCTGTGTCTGTTTGGTGATCATGGCGTCGACTTACGTGACTTGCTGGAAGCTGACGACCAGCGTGGGGAGCTGATAGACCGTATTCAAGGTGGACTGCAGCAAAAGGCTGTCGGTCACTTCCTTGATGACGGTAATACCGGTATGACGCCGCACCTTGCCTCAATCGGTGGATGATATTGAGCCCTGATCAGTATTGGATACTGGTCAGGCTGCCTACATTTCAACTTACTACTACTTCAGTTTGGGAATTACTGTAATGGGTCATGCAGAAACTGCGTTTGAACCAGCACATGTGGCTGTATTGACGGTGTCAGATACGCGCACCGAACACAATGATACTTCGGGCCAGTACCTTGCCGAGTCGCTGCAAGAAGCCGGTCATAAACTAGCCGATAAAAAAATCGTGATCGATGATGTTTACCAGATCCGTGCGATTGTCTCTCAGTGGATTGCTGATGAGAAGGTGCAGGCGGTACTGATCACTGGCGGAACTGGCTTTACCTCAAGAGATAATACGCCAGAGGCGTTGATCCCGTTATTTGATAAGCAGGTCGAGGGATTTGGCGAGGTTTTCCGTATGGTGTCTTATCAGGAGATTGGTACTTCAACAATCCAGTCCCGTGCCGTTGCCGGAATGGCCAATAAGACCGTTATCTTTGCTATGCCGGGCTCGACAGGTGCCTGTCGTACCGGCTGGACGAAAATTATCAAAGAACAGCTGGATGCCAGCCACCGTCCGTGCAATTTTATGCCTCACCTAGGGAAATAATACGATGAACCAATTTACTCATATCAACGCTTCCGGTGAGGCCAATATGGTCGATGTCTCTGGCAAAACGGAGACCGTGCGTGAAGCCCGGGCGGAAGCATTCGTCCATATGGCACCGGAGACGCTTACTCTGATTGTTTCCGGCAAGCATCATAAAGGCGATGTGTTCGCAACGGCGCGTATTGCCGGTATTCAGGCGGCCAAAAAAACATGGGATTTGATCCCGCTATGCCATCCGCTGCTGCTATCGAAAGTCGAAGTGCAGCTGGAGGC
>NZ_JAKRFQ010000140.1 GCF_022347985.1 Photobacterium sp. OFAV2-7 | reverse complement strand
CGAAGTAGGTATCATCCTGGAACCCGAAAGGGATGCGGTTGTTGATACTTTGCATCAGGTTAAGAGTGAACCACTTATAGTCATTTTTTCTGATGTCGTCGGAATAGTCGACGGCAAAGCTCGCACCGGAAAGGGCGAGGGCGGAACTGATACTGAGAGCTGCCAGAGTTTTATACATGATGACTTCCCGCTAACCATTTGCCATTGCTTGTTGTTCTTCTCGTCAGTTTGCTTTTCTGGGTATTGCCACAGTCTTGAAAGGCATGACAAGAAGTGTGTCGTGAGCGTGTTGTAGGAGTAAAAATATACTTCGCGCTCATACAGCAAAGGCTAGTGCATATTCTCAGCGCTGTGCTTCTGTCTTATTGCTAAGTCGTATTTCTCAGTTATTGGGAAAAAAGATGGGAAAAATATGGAAGAAAATGAACTAGAAAGCGGGAATGTCTCGTAAGTAATTTCAATCTTATTTTCGAGATATATGGAAGGGAAATAACAAAAAGGCGCCAAAGGCGCCTTTCATCAAGCTAAGTACAAATCAACTTAGAACTTGTAGGTAACAGAAATGTAGTGACCAACACCTGAAGAGTCAGCAACTGGTCCCCATGGTAGAGTTTCACCATCTTCGAAACCGTATACGTTGTTGTATAGTTTCAGGCCGTAACCCACTGCGTAGCGATCAGAGTGCCAGTACAGACCGTTGAACATCGCAGCACCTGTGCTTGACTGGTGAGCAGCATCATCTTCTAGACCGAATTCGAAATCGATGTAACCCTGGTAAGACAGGAAGCTGCCGTTGTCGAAGAAGTGGAATGGTTTGAACCAGTTAGTTGCTAGGTGGTAGCCGTTCCACTCATGGTCGTTACCGCGGTAAGAAGCCATTAGGTTCAGGCCGATTTTACCTAGCCATGGAACCATTACATCAGAACCCAGACCAACTTTCTGGTTGTTTACACCAGAGTTGCCACCCCACTCAATAAGTGTCGCAAGGTAAAGTTCCTGAACAGGACCGAAAGACAGGTCTTTGCCAGTTACTGCATCCAGAGATACACGAGGGGCAAACTTCATGAAGATTTTTTCTGCACCTTGCTTGTCGCTATCTTTGTCGCTGGTCAGGTTGAATACATCAACGTAGCCGTACAGGTCAAAGATGCCAGAGCGGCCGCCGAATTCCATTTCCAGGTAGTCGTGAGATGACTCTTTACCTGCACCTTTCTCATCAAAAGCGTACATTAGGTTGAACTGAGACCAGCTGTAGTCGTTTTTGTGGATATCGTCAGAATAGTCTGCAGCATTAACTGCGGCAGGAAGAGCTGTTGCAGCTAGAACGCTAAGTGCTACTAGTGATTTACGCATGGTGAAGCCTCGCTAATTGTGTTTTATCTTTCGGACTTATTTATACGTTGTCCGTATTTATGGCGGTGATTCTATTGTTTTATGTCACTGTTGTGAATGTAACGATTGCGCAATCCTTTCTCAATCGTGATCACGATCCTCTGTAATCGATTACAAAATAGGGTAATAGTGATCTCGATCGTTATTTTTAGTGCTTTCAATGAAATTTTTCTGAACCAAATGACAAAACACTTATCTAATCGCGTTTTTTGGGCTTATATCGGCAGAGAAAAGTGAGATGAATGGATGCCGAAAGTACCCTTCATCAACAGAATACTTCCGGTTAGCGATGATTCTTAAAGATGCTGTGAGATGAGTTGCTTAACTAGCTTCAGAGCTGGCTTCGGAGGTAGCGCTTGAGGTCTTGTCTACAGCATAGATCAGCAGCAATACCGGCAAGCCGATCAGTGCTGTTGTAAAGAAGAAAATGTTATATCCGAAAGTGTCGACATAAAGGCCTGAAAACCCAGCAATAAACTTAGGGAACAAGAGCATTATTGAGCTAAACAGTGCATATTGCGTGGCCGAGAAGGCCACATTGGTCAGGCTCGACATATAGGTGATGAAAGCGGCTGTCGCGATACCTGCGCTGAGGTTATCAACCGATATCACCAGCGTCAGCATCGGCAGGCTATTGCCCATATAGGTAAATACCATGAACAGAATATTGGTGCCGGCGGAAAGTATGGCCCCCAACGCCAGAATACCGAGTGTCTTGAACCGGCTGACAAGAATGCCGCCCAGCCCGGCGCCAAGCAAGGTCATGATCACGCCATAGACTTTTGATACCGAAGCGACTTCTGTTTTGGTAAAGCCCATGTCGACATAGAAAGCATTGGCCATCACCCCCATGACAACATCTGATATCCGGTAGCAGCCAATCAATACCAGAATGAGCAGGGCATCACGGCCATAACGGGAGAAGAAGTCTTTGAACGGCATGACGGCTGCTGTGTAGAACCAGGCAACGGCTCTTGCCAGTTGCGGCATCATACCGTTGTCTGTGAGTTGGTGGCGGAATTCTCGTTCGATATTATCAATTTCTGAGTTGTCGACATTGGGCTCGTGGATACAAAGCGCGGTGATTAAGCCGACCAGCATGAGTGATGCCATGATGAAGTAAGCTTGCTTCCAGCCGTTGGCATCATAGCCGCTGTCGGAGCCAAGCCAGGCGGCAAAAGCCAGGGCACCGGCACCGGCCATGATCATAGCCAACCGGTAGCCCGTCATATAGGCAGCTGCAAGGGCGGCCTGGAGGCGCTCTGTGGCCAACTCGATACGGTAGGCATCGATGACGATATCCTGCGAGGCTGATGAAAAGGCAACAATGACCGCAAAAACAGCCAACTGTACTAAATCGACCTGCGGGTTACTAAAGGCCATACCGCATAGCGAGGCGATGATTAAGAGCTGTGAAAAGACCATCCAGCCACGGCGGCGGCCTAATAACCGTGATAGTACAGGAACGGGAAAACGGTCAATCAGGGGCGACCAGATCCACTTAAAGCCATAGGCCAGAGCGACCCAGCTAAAAAAGCCGATATCGGTTCGGCTAACTTCCGCTTCCCGGAGCCAGAATGACAAGGTGCCAAAAACCAGCAACAGAGGCAGGCCGGAAGAAAAGCCCAGTGCCAGCATGATCAGTACTTTCTTTTCGAAATAGACGCGCCAGCCTAGTTTGTTTTCCTTGATAGGTTGTTCCATTACTTCCCCTAAATCATCGCAATGTTGCCGCTTTTCCTCGATTATAAATCTAAGCTACTGGGAACTTCAGTAAAAATACAGTAAAAAACAAAAGCGAGAGCCAGGCTCTCGCTTTAAGGTGTAACGTATTGTGTCAGTTGTTGTTAGGGGCGAATTCCTTGCATTTTTTTCTGGTGCTCGCCCAACCCGAGCAAAAACTGGGCTGTGGTTGTTACTTTAAACTGAATAAAGTTATTGCCGAGCAGTTCGTGCTCTTCGAGTGACTCAAGCAGATGGAGTAAGTACCAATAGGCCGATTCATAACTGTCGGCTGGCGTTCCCGATGCGACCGAGAGCTTCCACCAATCACGCAGATGTTCAGAACAGGTTTTACTCATGGAGTCGTAGCTGACATCGCCACTCAGTGTACCTAAGGCGCTTAGTGCCAGGGCGGGGGCGTAGTCAGCGATATGCTGATTGACCAATTCAGAAGACACATCTGGCCGGGATGAGATCAGTGTTAGCATAGCAGTCACCTGGTCGTAGGCTAACGGCCAGGTGACGTTAGTCTACTCTTTGATAATAGTAATAGCTTTAATAACTATAGGCTGCTGCGGGACATCTTTCATACCCATAGATCGGATAGTTGTAGTAGGAATTTCAGCCATTTTTTCAATAACTGAGAAGCCCTTCACAACTTTTCCGAACACGGCATAACCAGGACGGCTGCCCTGAGCGTCCAAAAACGAGTTGTTCTGGTAGTTGATATAGAACTGGCGAGTTGCCGAGTCAGGATCTTGAGTGCGTGCCATTGCAATGGTTGCACGGGCATTGCTCAGGCCGTTGGTTGACTCGTTCTTGATCGCTGGATAGGTCGGCCGGCGTTGCAAATCTTTGTCAAAACCACCGCCCTGTGCCATAAAGCCCGGGATCACGCGGTGAAAAATGGTACCGACGTAGCTACCGTCTTCAACGTAGCGCAGAAAGTTCTGGCTTGAGAGCGGGGCTTTTTTTTCATCCAGCTGAATGGTGAGTTCACCGAGGTTCGTCGTCATCAGTACCTGCGTGGCACTAACGGGCAACGCAAAGCTCAATAGTAAAGCGACAAGGTAGCGACGCATTACAGATTCTCCTGCATGTAGTTGTTTAGTTCAGGATCTGAATGGATATCTTTTAATACTGCCGTGATCAGGCTGTTCATTGCTTCTTCCATATCTCCCATTGACGCACTCATCGCACCGTTACGCTCGGACTTGCCGGAGTAACGCTTGACGAACTTGCCGGTCGGGGACTCGATAACCAACTGAAGCTGAAGTTTGCTGTTAAGCTCATGGCTCATCATGCTGTGCTTGACGTTGATCATTGCTTCAAGGATGTCCAGGCGCATGGTTCCCTGGCTATCTTGCGTAATGACGTAACCTTGAGATCTTAGCTGGCGAGACAGAGCTTGTTCTAGCGTGACGCGTAGGTTCTGTGTTGCGTGCAGAGGCTGAACGTTCTGGCGGCCGCTGTCGACGACAGCGATAAATTGAGCCGTTCTCAGGTCGCGGCTTTCCAGGCTAAGGGACTTACCCTGGGCGTTAGCCTGAGTGCTAACAACTGGCGTTGGCGCAATGGTTAGCTGTGGTTCAGATGGTGCCGTACAGGCAGTAAGTGCCAAGACTGTGGCGGCAACAAAGAGCTTCTTCATATTTATTTCTATCCTTAACAAAAGCTGTTGTGAGCAGACAACGGCTCAATAGTAAAACATTGGGTTATTTTCCTGAACGGTAAACCACAAACTTATTATTCTGGGCGACGACCGACACATTACCAAATAAGCGTCTAAGTTTCCCATCGTAGCCCAGGTGGCGGTTACCAATGACAATTAACTGGCCTTTAGCTCTGAGAACTTGCTTTGAGTCACAAAACATTTGCCAGGCAATATGATCGGTGATGGCGGTTTGCTGGTGGAACGGAGGGTTGCACAGAATGAGATCGGCACTATCGTGTTCAAGCCCATCCAGGCAGTTGGCCACTTTGGCTGTCAGCTGATCCGGCGTGTGCAGGTTAAGCTTGGCGTTGGCTTGGCATGAGGCGACAGCCATATAGCTTTCGTCGACGCAGGTGACGAATGCTTGGGGATTTAGCCGAGCGGCTTTAAGTCCGATAACACCGTTGCCGCAACCTAGATCGATAATGTCGCGGTATTTGTCGTTTTGCGGGATATGTTCCAGCAGCAGCCGGGCACCGATATCCAGGCTGTCGCTAGAGAAGACATTGGCATGGTTGGTGATTGTCAGCTCATGCTCAGGAACTTCCCATTGCTGCGGAGCCGGAAGCGGCTTTGCCAGCACCGGGTTAGGCCGGCAGAAAATCAGGCGGGCTTTTTTTACCGCCAGGGATGTCTTGGTCTCACCCAGGTGTTTTTCAAATAGCTTCAGCGTCGAGGTATGGATGTCCTTGGCCTTTGCGGCACCGATAACCGTACAGTCTTCTGGTAACAGATTACAAAGCTGCTGTAGCTGCCAGGTAAGCAGGCGATTGTTTTTTGGCAGCTTAATTAACACCAGTTGCGGGTTATCCGGTAGCTCGGCCAGGCAGTCGATGATATTGACATGCGGTAGTTGGTTGGCATCGAGGTTGGCGAGGCAGCCTAGCCGGGCGATAAACGAGTCGGTGACGCTGGTGACGCAGCCTTTTTGAGTGAACCAGCAGCTTAGCGCACCGAAACTGTCATTCATGATGAGGATTGGTCGCTGAGGATCCAGGGACATCTCCTGGGTATGGTTGATGAGATATTCATCCGCGGCGTCCCATGCTTGCAGGGTTTCGTTTTTTCGTACAGGGTAGCGCTTGAGTGTCAGCGTACGCTCGTGCAGGGTTAGCTCTGGTTTCATTACCGGTTACTTTAGGGTATGTTTACAGTTAATTGAGTTGTCCATTTTCGCAGAACATGCCTGCGCTGCAAACTAAAACCCGGCTTTTGGGACTGATTAATTACGGTCTGTTACCTGACTAGCGGATCTTAAAGTAAAAGCGGCTAGTTGTTTCGTGGCGGTTTAGCGGCTATTGCATGGCGATAAAGGTGAGAGTAATGATCCAGGAACGTATAGAAGAAAAACTGCAGCAAGCCTTTGAGCCTTTGCATCTCGAAGTGGTTAACGAGAGTAACATGCATAATGTTCCCCCAGGCTCGGAAAGCCATTTTAAAGTGGTTGTCGTGAGCAAGCAGTTTGATGGTGTTCGATTGATTGGCCGTCATCGTGCTGTCAATTCTGCGCTTGCCGAAGAGTTGGCCAATAGTATTCATGCGCTGGCGATTCACACCTATACCGAAAATGAATGGCAGAGCCTGGTTGATGGCGCGCCTGCGTCACCGGCTTGCGGAGGCGGGTCAAAACTGGGTGACTGAGTGGCCTGATTAGCTCTGAACTAATTGATAAACCGCACTTTGCTGCGGTTTTTTTAGTCATAAACTTTGAATCTGCAGGCATCATTATCTTGATTATTCGCGTATTATTGCATTTACCTTCATAGGACATGCGGAGCCTGCCTCTCGGTGCTTGCCGAGATAGGTAGCTGTCAGCGATGGTGAGCTGACTATACTGTTAAGAACTTGAACCTCTGTGACTTTTGCAGCGGCCGTTCAGATAGTAGAAGGGAATTCAATGATACAACGTAGTCGTAAGATGGTAATCGGATTAGTGCTTGCCATGGGGTTGGTTGCTTGTGGTGAGCAGGGCAGCGACAAGAAGCAACAACAGGTCAAGACCGTGGAATGGAAACTGGTTACCTCGTGGCCAAAAGGCTTCCCGGGCCTGGGGTTGGCTCCTGAGCGGTTTGCCGACAAAGTCAATGCGCTCAGTGGTGGCCGGCTGATCATAAAGGTATACGGCGCCGGTGAACTGGTTCCCAGTTTCGATGTGTTCAATGCGGTGTCGAAAGGAACGGCCCAGATGGGGCATTCGGCAGCCTTCTACTGGCAGGACAAAATTCCCGCGGCATCGTTTTTTTCTGCAACTCCCTTTGGTATGACGGCTCAGGAGATGAATGCCTGGCTGCACTATGGCGGCGGCCTTGAACTCTGGCAGGAGCTCTATGAGCCCTATGGCGTTATTCCTATGGCCGGAGGAAATACCGGGGCTCAAATGGGCGGCTGGTTTAATAAAGAAATTAACACCCTCGCTGATCTTAAAGGGCTGAAGATGCGACTGCCCGGGTTTGCGGCAGATGTGCTGAAGCGGGCGGGTGGTATTCCGGTCAGTTTGCCTGGCGGTGAGTTGTTTACGGCGCTTGAGACCGGTGCGATAGATGCCACCGAGTGGGTTGGTCCCTATAATGATCTAGCATTTGGTTTACATAATGCTGCGAGGTACTACTATTATCCGGGGTGGCAAGAGCCGAGTACGACACTGGAGTTCTTGGTTAATAGAAATGCATATCAAGCCTTACCGGATGATTTAAAACAGATTATTGAAGTGGCTGCGCGCGCCATTAACCAGGATATGCTTGATGAGTATATGGTAAAGAACGTGCAGGCGCTGGATGTGCTGGTCAATGAGCACGGTGTTGAGATCAGGCTTTTTCCCAAAGAGGTGCTGGCTGAGCTGAAATTATTGACACAGCAATTGATGAATGAAAAGAGTGCCAGTGATCCGGACCTAGGTCGGATCTATGCATCATATAGTCAGTTTCTCATGGATATCCGTCAATATGGTCGGGTGTCAGATAATGCTGATGTGAATATTGATTAACAAAATATGACAAAAAATAAACAACTCAAATGGGGCTTTGTT
>NZ_JAKRFQ010000139.1 GCF_022347985.1 Photobacterium sp. OFAV2-7 | reverse complement strand
GGTGTGAATACTCTATTCCATACCGCGGTGACTGGCGTGATTATGGATGGTGATGCCTTTAAGGGTGTGGTTATCGAGTCAAATGCGGGCCAGAGCGTGATTCTTTCGAGGATGATTGTCGATGCCTCTGGTGATGCGGCCTTGATTGCCCGGGCGGGAATGGATTATTTCTTCGGTGATAACGGACGTATTCAAAACCCGACTATGTTTTTCCGTATCGCCGGTGTCGATATGGACAAATACCTCGACTACTACGGCAATGACACGATCTGTCCGCCGAAAGTGACAGAAAATATTCTGGCTGCCAACCAGCAAGGTGATTACGACCTACCTCGCCACAAAATCTGGATTTTCCCGACAACTCGCCCCGGTGAGCTGATGGTAAATGCAACGCGCCTGGCTGGCCAGGATGGTCGGATGCTCAATGTTATCGATCCGAAAGATTTCACTGAAGCCGAGGTGTTTGGTCGCCGTCAGGTTCGTGATTATGCCAAGTTCCTGAACAACTATGTGCCGGGTTGCGAGGATGCGTATGTGGTTGATACCGGGGTTGAGGTGGGCATTCGCCAGACTCGTTCTATTGTCGGTGTCGAAACCCTCAGCAATGACGATGTGGTCAATTGCCGCAAACGAGAAGACGGTATTTGCCGTACGCCTTGGCCAATTGAGCTGCACTCTGGAGACAAGCCGAAACTGCACTGGTTGATTGATGATTACTACGATGTGCCGTTCAGCACCTTGGTACCGGTTGTCGGTGAAAACATCATTGTTGCTGGACGTTGCCTGAGTGCCGAGCATGAAGCGCTGGCGTCTGCCCGTGTAACGGCACAGTGTTTTGAATACGGACATGCAGCAGGCATTGCTGCTGTCAAAGCGATTAATGAAAATAAACGAATCCGAGACCTGAAAGGCGAGGATATCCGCTCTACTATGATCGAAAATGGTAGTGCCCTGTAAGGAGAACATCATGAAAGATACCGTGATCAAACGAGTTGAACTGTACGCTGTTGCTGACCGTGACGCTCCGCCGATTCCTTGGGCTGATAACCAGGAGCCTCTGCTCTACACTAACAATATCGTTCGGATCATCTGTAATGACGGTACCGAAGGGGTGGGTGCAACGATCAGCTACACCGAAAATGACTTTGACCGTTGCATTATCGAAGCCATGCGTACTATCGTTCCTGGCCTGATCGGCAAAAACCCGCTGATGACCGAAGAGCTCTATTCCTGGCTGCAGGCGCGTTGCTCATGGGGGGGACTACCGGCAAAATCTCCGATTGATATCGCAGCTTGGGATATCAAGGCGAAAAAAGCAGGCATGCCACTTTATATGCTGCTCGGCGGTGCCCGCCACAAGATGCTCTCTTACGCGTCGACGCCAATGTTCGATACGGTTGAAGACTACTTCCCGTATGTTGATGATTGCATTGAGCACGGCTTTACTGCGATCAAGCTGCATTGCTACTGCGTCTATGAGAAAGACGTCAAGCTGGTCAATGCCATTCAGGAGCGTTATGGCCACACTGGTGTCCGTTTCATGCTAGATACTGCTACCTTCTACACGCCTGCTGAGGCGATGAAGATGGCCAAGTTGATGGAAAGCTATGACTGGGAATGGCTGGAGGCCCCGGTTTCCGATTATGACTATAAGACTTACCAGCGTCTGGTTGATAAAACGGATCTGGAAATCTCCAGCCACGGCAACTGTCTGCTCACTTTACAGGAAGTCACCTACGCTCTGGGTAACGGTTTCTGGTCAGATGTTCGCCAGGATGCTACTGTTTGTGGCGGTATCACGCCGTTGAACAAGTGTTTTGCTATTGCGGAAGGTCACTCGAAGAACCTTGAGATCCAAAGCATGGGATATACCATTACTCAGGCAGCCAACTTGCATGTGGCACTGGCTCACCATAACTGTAAGTTCTTCGAGCAGTTTTATCCGTATGAAAGCTTCGAGCTGGCATCTAAGACGCAGATCCGGACCGATAAGGATGGGTATGTCCACGCACCGGAAGGCAATGGTCTGGGTGTGGAAATGGATTGGGATGCAGTCCGGGAAAGCTCGGTCGCTCATTATATTTTCGAATAATTATAACAATACCTTACATTAGCAATGGAAATTCCACTTCCATATATCCACGGTGACGATGTGGAAGTGGTTTACTAATAAATGGGACAAACGTGATGAAAAGTACGACGGGAAGAAGTAACTTTGACAGGTTTAGCATCATTACCTCATTAGTTATAGTATCTATTATTTCAATATTCTTTTTAACTAACCCCGATAAGGCAATCAAGATTGCCGGTGATATATTTACACTGATTGCATATAACTTTGGTACTCCAATTCTTTGGTATGCATTCGGACTTGTTATTCTTGCTGCCTTTTTTGTATTTAGTAAATACGGGCATATCCGGATGGGAAATGAGAAACCTGAATTCTCGACCTTTTCCTATATCGCCATGATGGCACTTGCCGGTGTTGGTTCTGGTACGGTTTACTGGGCATTTCTTGAGTGGTCTTATTATATTAAGACACCGCCATTCGCTATCGAGGCAGGCTCGGTGACAGCCGCTGAGTGGGCAGTAACTTACAGTCTTCACCACTGGGGGATCATCGCCTGGGCTATCTATGCCATTACCGCTATCCCTGTGATGTACTCCTTCTATATCCGAAAAAACCGTTCACTGAAAATTAGCGATGTTGTGATGTCGATGATTAAAAATAAGGCGACAGCGAAAATTGTCGGTCGCGTTATTGATGTCATGTACCCAATTGCACTTATTTTTGGTTTGATTATTGTTTTGTCTCTTGGTGTGCCAATTATTTCTGCTGCGGTTTCTTTATTACTTGGTGTAGAAGATAGCTTAGCTCTTAAATTATCTATGCTTGTTATTGTTGCTGCATTATTAATTGCCAGTTCATTCTTTGGTATTGAAAAAGGTATGCAGAAAATCAGTAATAACGGTACTTACTTTGTCGTAGCACTTGCTCTGTATATATTAATATTTGGTCCGACTCAGTTTATTCTGGAAAATACCAGTTCTTCAATTGCAATTTGGGCTCAGAACTTTATTAAGATGAGCTTGTATACAGATGCCATTAACCAGGCGAAGTTCCCACAGTCATGGACCGCCTATTTCTGGGCATACTGGATGATCTTCATTCCACTGATGTGTGTGTTTGTTACCAAGGTATCGAAAGGCCGTACGGTTCGCGAAGTGGTTGTGTGTATGATTGGTGGAGGTACTGCTGGGATTGCAGCGCTGTTCTCGATTGTTGGCTCTTTCATGATGAAAACTCAGTTAGATGGCAAGGTTGAAATCAGCAAAATGGTCTCTGATGGCCAAGCCAGTGAAGCGATTGTGAAGGCACTGGATACGCTACCTCTGTCGTCGGTTATCCTGGTTGTGTTCATTATTTCAACCTTCCTGTTACTGGTAACAACCCTGGACGGTTCGGTGTTTACTGTGTCTTGTAATACCCAGAAAGAGCTTGATGAAAAGAACAACCCGTCTACCTACCTGAAAATATTCTGGTGCCTGATTATTATCGCGCTACCGACAATCTTTATTACGGTTAATGCGCCGGTACAGTCGATGCAATCAGCGATTCTAATCTTTGCATTGCCTATTTTGCTGCTGACTTCTTACATGCTGTATAAGACAGTTGGCTATATGCGAGCAGATTACTCACACCTCAATGTGATGGAAATTCAGGCGATGCATAAGCTTGAGCAAGCAGCGGAGAGTGAACAGCAGGCGACAGAAACTGAAGAGGTAGTTCTGAAGGAAAGTCATCAGCAAGGATAATTGATAACCCGCGAGATAAAATTTTAATCTGCGCGATCAAAACCCAACCTGCTTGAAACGCTTCATAGCAATCAAAAGCCATTCGTTTTTACGAATGGCTTTTTCTTTTCTTGGCCGACGACCTTCTTAAAGGCAGTTCTTCTTTGGTAACAGAATATACCTATCCTTCTTCTCATTAGTCAGATTCGAGAAGCCCAACCGGCTGCTATTGTGTTGGAAAAAGGGGAATAGGCTGAAAGTCTAACTTCCCATACATAATAACAGCATAAAATAGGCTAGGTTGGAGTGTTTATCATGAATACTTCTATGTGTATTCTGTTGGCCGTCGCTCTGACGACCGTTGTTTCATGCCGCGACAATTCCAGTGACGATAGTTTTACTGGCGATGTCAGTGCCGCTTCAGGTGAAGGTAATGAAGTTGCCCCGGGTTCGCCTGTCGGGGAAGAACCAGTTCCTGTGCCGCCAGATCCTCCGCCAGAAGAAGAGGAGCCTACGCCGCGAACGGATATTGACGGCTTGCCGTTACCTGATTTAGCCACTGAACATGACTATGTTCGTTATCTGGAAGCCAGGCCGCGTTATTACACAGCGACTACATCGCCGTTTGGCAATGTCAGATCTCAGGATAATACGCCATTTTCAAACCCGGTGAACAATGCGGGAGCAAAGCTGGGGCGGGTATTGTTCTATGATGTCAGGCTCTCTGCTAATAGCACTATATCCTGTGCATCCTGCCATATTCAGCAACACGGCTTTACCGATCCTGCCCAGTTTAGTACTGGCTTTGATGGCGGAAAAACCGGGCGCCATTCGATGAGCCTGACCAATGCGACCTATTATGAGCCGAAGAGCTTCTTCTGGGATGAACACGCAGCCACGCTGGAAGAGCAGGTATTGATGCCGATTCAGGATCCGGTTGAAATGGGAATGAACTTGTTTGATCTGGAAGTGAAGCTGGCAGAAACCAGTTTCTACGCGGAATTGTTCACTCAGGCGTTTGGTGATGAGGCGATAACCAGCCAGCGCATCGCCGAGGCAATGGCGCAGTTTATCCGGGCGATGGTTTCCTATCAGTCTAAATATGATCAGGCGTTTGCCGCCGGAGAGTGGAATGCTCCGGACTTTGAAGCTGTCTTCACCGAGCAGGAGATGCTAGGGCATAAGCTGTTCTCGGGGTTCCCTGTCGGCAGGCAGGCTTCGTTAGGCTGTATTGAATGTCACCAAACCTCTGCACATACCATGGATCGCAGCCATATCAACGGCTTGGATGCAGATACCAGCGGCGATCCGGGAGCCGGAGGGGGCTTCTTTAAATCTCCGTCACTGAGAAACATCGCGGTTGGTGCGCCTTTCATGCACGACGGGCGGTTTAGTACGCTGATGGAAGTGGTTGAGTTTTATAATAGCGGAGTACAGCCCCACCCGAATCTCAGCCCGGATTTAAGACGCAATGGCAGCCCGACGGGGGCACCGGTGAGGATGAATCTGGATCAGGAGGAGAAAGAAGCGCTGGTGGCATTTCTGCACACGCTGACCGATGAGACTTTTCTTTCCGATCCCATGTTTAGCGATCCGTTTGAAGAGTGATTGGCAATAGGGTGAAGCGAAAGAAAGAGTTGGCCAGCTTGACGGAATGTTGAGCTGGCCAATGATGCTAATAAGGCGGATTAGCCGCCCCAGCTCTTGCTGCCGCTGGATGACTTGCTCCAGCTTGATTTGGCCGAAACGGTCGAGCCAAAACCGCCACGTGAAATGGTACGGCTGACAGTCGGCTTGGGCTTCATCTGATCTCTTGTCACCCTTACCTTGCTCTTCTTATAGCTGCTGCGGCCATAATCGTAACCGTCTGCGGTAGTCCAGCGATCGTAGAAGACGCTACCCGGGTAATAGGAGCGAAACATCGGCTGAGAATAATAGCCGCGGTCTCTGTCCAACATCCGGCCAAACATGAAGCCGGCCATGGCCGGCATGTACCAGTTATTGTTGGATGTTTGCATACATGCATTCATCCCGAACTCAGCGGTACAGTCATATTCCGAACGGTATTTAGGCGCTGTGCGTTCTGCTTCTTCCAGTGCCTCTTGATAGGCTGCACGACACTCCTGGCTATAGTTGGGGTTGTCATCAAGGCAGTCATCCAGTGTATGGTAGATCACCGCTTCGCTGCCGTTATCGCTACAGCCGGAAAGAAAGGCACCGGCAAATGCTACTGAAACCGGCTTTACCGAAAAGGTTCGCCAGTTTTTGCGCATACTTGCCAGTACGACCTGCTTACTTCGTTTCATGACGGGCGCTCCTAGTAGGTCATGCAGGCAGCATTGAGCAAGCCTACAGATACTGAAGTGGCGGCCATCATGATACCGGCCGGGATTTCGCCCGCTTCGATACGTTCAACGATTTTAGGCATAAAGCCAAAGCGGACAATATAGAAGGCGATTAACTGCGCAAGCAGCGCCACAATACCCCAAATCGCAAAATCGATAAGGTTGACGGAGTTGCTTGCTGCGCCGGCAATCGCCAGGCAGTAACCCAGAATAGATCCGGATAGGCCGATGGCGGCGGCAACATTCTGGCCGTCTTTCACTAGCTTCCATTCATCATGCGGTGTAAAGCGAACATAGATCACTTTAAACAGCATCAAAAAAGCGAGAGACAGTGAGAAGTAGAGTAAAAAGGCGCCAAGGCCCGCCAGTGAATCGGTAAAAACTTCCATTTGAAATCCTAATTGTTAAAAGGGCTGGTTAGCCAATGAGCTTGAAATCAGTCGGTGTCAGGTTGATGCCAGTACTGATAGCCAGACTGCGCTCGGCGCGGTTGTGAATGATTTTTTCTTCCCCGGCAACAAAGACCGATTCGAAAATATCATTACCGATATCCCGTTCATAAATCATCACAAACTGATCGGTTTCGCTGATGGCACCATTTTCGAGCCAGGTCTTCTCCGTCATCACTACAGGGCGGCTATTTTCCCAAACTTTTTCAAACGAGTGACCTTCCAGCTCCCAGCTCGGTTGCACTAGCTGATTATCTAGCAGGTGGTTCCACTCTGATTCGGTATCAATCGGCTTGGTATCGTAGAAATAGTAGAGTTTGACCTCGCTGATGTCGGCCTCATCTGGTCCGTGAGTCAGAACCTGTATAAATCCTTCGTCATCGGTGTAGTAACGTAATAGCCGAGTTTGCTCATCCAGCTCAACCTCACCCACGGCTTTGATAAGCTGGGTACGAGCGGCACCTTCGATAACCAGATCCGGTTCGATAAGGCGCAGTTTCAGGTCATCTAACTCAAAGGCTCCGCCCAGTCTTAGTCCCATAATCTCCGGGGCTTGGGGAAGTGATTTTTCCGGTGTTTTTTTCTTTTTAAACCAATCAAACATAGTGACTCCTGAGCATTAACTCCCGCCTGCTCAAAGGCTAAATGCTAGTTTCGGTAGTTAACCATTGGTGCTACCACTGAAAATCATCAACACGCTCGTCCGATATATAAAATAGCTTGCTTCCGGGCAGAACTTCACGTTGTAGCGAAGGGTTGAGTTCGACACCGTCTCCGCTATCAATCGCAATCAATGTGGCTTCGTATTGTTGCTTAAAGGTCGCGAACAATGCCTCGATTGTTGTCTTCGTCGCGCTTTCAGGGTAGGTAACAGAATATTGCGTCATTCCCTGAGTTGTGCTAAGCAGTTCATGGTGAAGCTCGCTGGAGCCCGGATCTACCGCTGCTTTTGCCAGCATTTCCACTGCCACTGACGGAATACATTCGGCATTCGGACAGTGTTGTTTTAACAACTGGCTGAGGGCCTCGTCGTGAAAATAGGCCAGCAGGTGAGCATTCGAGTTTTTGCTGGCACAGAACAGGGCAGCTGACAGCGTGATGTCATCTTCAGGGTTATCGATAAGGATACAGCTGGCATTTTCTATTCCTGCTCGCTGCATGCCTTCGTTATCCGTGAAGCTGGCAACGCGGACAAATTCAACTTCGCCCGGGAGCGGGTTTTCGATTTCCGGGCGAACACACAGCACAATCGGACGGTTGCCTTTTTCTTCATGCTGCAGCATT